>CALAFV010000422.1 GCA_937891445.1 uncultured Phycisphaerales bacterium
GAGGCCGTGGAGGTGCAGCACGTCGATCCCGCCGCGGGCCAGGTCGGCGGACAGGAGTCGTCCGAGCGCGCCGGCGGCGAGGGTGCGGCCGACCGAGTCGGCCAGGCACCAGCGCTCGGGGCACGCGCGGATCGCGGCCGCGGCGGCGTCCGTGTCGGCGGGGCGGGTGGTGTAGGCCACCGGCGCCAAGTCGGGCTGCGCCGCGAGGGACGCCATGACCTCCAGGAACGCGCTGGAGGTGCCGCCGGAGCGGTCGTCAACGGACTGGATGACGTGGGCGACGCGGAGCATGCGCTTGCGGTGGGATCGGTCAGCCGGTGGTCGAGGCGGAGTTGACCTGGCCCTCGGCGACGGCGAGGCCGCGCGGGGCGGCCGTCGCGGGGCGTTCGAGGGGGCGGTCGCCCTCGGCGGCCATCGCCTTGAGTTCGTTGAGCTTCAGCGTGATGAACATGTCGTAGCTGGTGAGAAAGACGGAGAATCGGAACCCGGCGACCCCGTCGAGGAAGCCCAGGCGCAGGATGTACATATAGAAGAAGCGGGCCATCCACGCGCAGGGAACGCGGGGGAGGATGTTGTGCTTGACCCAGCGCCGGAAGCCGATGCCTCGCTCGAGCTTGCGGGCCTGGCCCTTGGACTGCTGCGTCTGGTAGCGGAAGAGCTCGCGGGCCTCAAGGGTGGAGTAGCGGTTGTGCTTGGCGATGTAGTGCTCCAGCCCGCGGCGGTCGTTGTGGAGCATGATGTGGCGGAGCCGGGCGGTGGGGCCGTCCACGACCATGTGCTCGTGGACCTCGCGCTCCTCGTACCTGGCGCGGCCGCGCTTGAAGAAGCGGAGGTTGTACGCGGGGAAGAAGCCGCAGTGCCGGATCGGCCGGTTCATGAAGTACGTCAGGCGGTTGACGTAGAAGCCGCTCTCGGGAACCTGGTCCAGCGGGCGGGAAGCGATGGCGAGCAGCTCGTCCCGCAGTTCGGGCGTGATCGCCTCGTCGGCGTCGAGGATGAAGATCCAGTCGCTCTCGAAGGGGAGATTGTCCAGGGCCCAGTTCTTCTGCCTGGCGTAGCCGAGCCAGGGCTGGATGTAGACCTTGGCCCCCATCTCCTCGGCGATGCGCCGCGTGTCGTCGGTGGATTCAGAGTCCACCACGAAGACGTTGCGTGCCCACGGCATCACGCTGCGCAGCGCATGCGGCAGGTTGATCGACTCGTTGAACGTGATGATCAGCACGTCGATCATGCGTGGCTGGTCTGCTGCACGGGCCCGGAAGCGTCAGGAGTCGCAACGGCGCCGGCGGGCGGGGATGAGGGGGTCCGAGGAGCACCGGGGGCGGTCGGATCGCGGAGGACGCGGGGCTTGATCGGTTTGGCCGGAGAGCCGACCGCGACGACCCAGGCGGGCAGGTCCTTGAAGACGTTCGAGCGGGCGCCGACGACCGTGCCGTCGCCGATGGTCACGCCTGGGGCGACGAAGACGTCGGCGGCGACCCAGCAGCGCTCGCCGATGGTGATGGGCTTGGGGACCACCGGGTGGATCGGGTCCTCATAGTCGTGCGTCGCGCCGCAGAGATAACTGTACTGGCTGACCGTGGAGTCTGCGCCGATCGAGATCGTGGTGACGCTGTAGACGTCCACGTCGTCGCCGATGCAGCTCCGCTCGCCCATGATCAGGTTCCACGGGGCCCAGATGCGGGCCCTGGGGCAGATCTGGGCCGTGGGGGCGATGCGCGCGCCGAAGCATCGCAGAATCATGCGCCGCCAGCCGTGGCAGATCCGCGGCGAGGGGCGAAAGAGCGTGACGTAGACGACGCCCCACAACGCGCGGCCGATGCGGTTGCGCAGCGAATGCGGACTGGTCCGCTGTGGCGGCGGAACGGTGGCGGTCTGGTGGCTGGGGGTGGTCGTCATGAGCAGACCTCCGCGACGGCGGTGCCGGTTGGGGCGCCATGGCCCGCGACGGCGCTCTGAAGAACAGCGGTGCAGGTGTCCCAGCGGTATTCGGCGAGCATGGCGCGGAGTTTGCGCTCGGTGGAGCGTAGGCCGACGTAGCACTTGAAGCGCCGGTGCGGCGGCATGGGGACGCGCGGGCAGTCGGGGGCGAAGTCGCGCGGGTGGAGGTAGATGACCGTCGGGCGGCCGGCCGCGGCTTCCTGTGCGATGCCGTGGCGGATCATGCTCAGCGGCAGCAGGCGGAGGTAGCCGCCGCCGGAGTAGCACAGGCGCATCGGGCCGAAGCGGGCGATCGACATCGGCAGTTCGGGGAGGGAGCGGCCGCGCGGCGTGGTGAGCCGGTGCGGGCCGCGGGTGCAGGCGTAGCCGCCGTGGCCGCGCGGGGCGGGGAAGAGGCTGGCGTCGTAGGTGATGCCGTGGTCGGCCAGGACGTCGAAGGCCCACTCGGCGCCGGGGGTGATGGAGAACGACGGGGCGCGGAAGCCGCGGACCTCGGTTCCGGGGGCGGCGGCGCGGATCGCGGCGATGGAATCGCGGATGTCGTCGGAGAAGGTCTCGGGCGCCAGTTCGTAGACCTTGCGGTGCCAGAAGGAGTGCGTGCCGATCTCGTGGCCGGCGTCGGCGATGCGGCGGACCAGCGCGGGGTGGCGGTCGGCGATCCAGCCGAGGATGAAGAACGTTGCGCGGACGCGGTGATCGTCGCAGATGCGGAGGATCAGGTCGGTGTAGCGCTCGACGAGCGAACTCTTCGCGGAGAGTTCGGGCCACGTCGCCGGGTCCTCGACGGCCTTGACTTCGACGATGTGAAACCAGTCTTCGATGTCGAAGGAAAGGGCGTGCGTGATGGACCGGTCGGCGAACATCGTTGCGCGTGCGGGCGGCTAGAAGAACCGGTGGCCGGCGGCGCGGAAGCGCGCAACGTCGGCCCTGGTGGGCATCGAGAAGTGCGTGGCCTGGTCTTCGGGGTTGGGCATGGTGGGCGGGGGCTCGCCGCGGGCGGCGGCGTCCTCGACGATGCGGACGGCTTCGATGATGCACTCGGCGGCGAGGTCCTTGCCGCGGGCCATGATGTCTTCAAGGGTGTCGCGGGGGTGGATGCGGTAGCGGCGCTGCACGAGGATGGGGCCGTTGTCGAGTTTGGCGTCAACGAAGTGGACGCTGACGCCGCCCTCGGTCTCGCCGTTGGCGAGGGTCCAGAAACTGGGCATCAGGCCGCGGTACTTCGGCAGCAGGGCGCCGTGGCAGTTGACGATGCCGTAGCGGGTCTGCTCGCGCAGGGCCTTGCGGTAGAGTTGGGTGCCCGAGATCGAGACGATGAACTCGACCTTGAGGTCGCGCAGGAGTTTGCGGAACTCCTCGGAGTTGACGTCGTCGGCGCGGTGCACGGGGACGCCGTACTTCTTCGCGACGGCCGCGACGGTGTAGCACCGGCGGGTCGAGCCGAGCCAGCCGTTGACGACCTTGGCCTTGATCTTGTTGAGGATGTAGTGGCGGAGTTTCCACTGGAAGTACCAGAGGCCGTAGAGGCGGTAGAGGTCCATCGCCGTCTGGACGAGGGTGCGCTTGCCCTGCGTGCTGGGCTGGATGTTGATGCCGGCGGTGGTGTCGGCGAACTCGCGCAGGTACTTGTCGAGCACCTTGGGGAGGTAGAAGGGGTCGTCCTGGATGAAGACGTATTTGACCATGGGTAGGGGCGCTCGGGACGGACAAGAAACGGTCAGACGGACTCCACGGCTTCGGGTTCGCGGCTGGCGGGCTCGGGGCTCGCGGCCGCGGGGG
>CALAFV010000423.1 GCA_937891445.1 uncultured Phycisphaerales bacterium
CGCGGCGATGATCGCCGCCACTTCCCGCCCCGCCGCGCTGAGCCGAGCGTGCACCGCCGACGCCGCCAGCCGCGGCACCGCGACCGCCGCCAGGGCGCCGAGCACCACGAGCACGACGGCCAGTTCCACCATGCTGAAGCCGCGCGCCCCGCGTTGTCCAAGAGCCGCAAGTCCCCGCACGGCGTGCCCCTCCTGCAAGTCCCCCAAGACAAGCCGCCCGTCCGCCGGTAGGGCGAACGGGCGGCGGAGTTCATCCGAAAGTCTGCCGCGAGACTAGTAGGTGTTGTACTTCGTGCCCGTGGCGTCTTCCTCGGTCGTTGTGTTGGCATAGATCGTGCCGGTCTCTTCCACGTAGATCCAGCCGACGTCGGCCGCCGAAGCAGCCGCGATCTTGCGCTGGCCCTTGTAGTTGCCAACCGGAAGGGGCGGGATTTCCTTGATGTACGGGCCGTAGATGCAGCTGGTGGTCTTGGTCGGCGAGGTTGTGCCGTCCAGCGCCGTGTACTGCGTCAGCTGCTCGTTGATGCTGTCAGCCGACGGGAACTGGTTGTCGTGCTCCGCCGCGTACAACTCGATCGCACGCCGCAGCACGGCCAGGTTTCCGCGCAGCGCGTTGTCCGCCGCGGCCTCGCTCCCGCGGCTCAGCCGCGGGATGGCGATCGCCCCGATGATCCCGATGATGACGACGACGATGATCAGCTCAACGAGGCTGAACGCGCGACGGTTGTGATTGAACCCAAGAGTCATGCTTGAGGCTCCGTGGAGGTATTCCGTTTCCTCCGTGTCAACACGTCCTATCGGCCGGCGGCGTTCTCGTCCTGAGCCTTCGAGTCGCTTGCGTCCGATTTCGGGCTCGGGAGCGTCAGCACGACGGTATAGCCGTTACATTCGAACGTCGCCGCCCGAGAATGGCTCTGTGTGTCCACCGCGGTCAGCGTCCAGCCGTCCTCCGACGTCTGCCCGATACTCAGCCGCACTTTGCAGACCGTCCCCTTCTCGTCCCGGGTCTCCAACAGCGCCACGCCGGTCTCCTGGCCCGTTTCCGTGCGGCCCGCGATGACCGCGTGCAGCGTGTACTTCCTGCGGAACCGATCGGCCGGGGACAGGTCCGACGCCCTCTCCACGGGCTTCTCGCCCAGCCCGGCGCCGAAGAACGCATCCGGGACCTGCGCCGGGTCCAGGCCCAGCCGTTCCCGCGCCCGCTCCAGTTGCTGCGCGATTTCCGCGGTGTTCTCGGACGACACAGCGGCGGGCGACGCGGCTATCGGCTGCGGCGCCGATGGGTCCACGAGCAGGTCCGACGCCTGCGCGGACCCCGGGCTCAACCCGCCGCGAAAGACCGTCTTGTCCAAGACAAGAACGCCCAGCGCAAGCGCCAGGGCGGCCACGTACAGCTTTCGGTTCTGGATGCCTCCCATGCTCCCCCAATGAACGATTCAGGTCCGGCCGCGGCAAGCCGCCCGCCTGCGCTTTTTCACGGTCACTGCTCGCGCGGCATCACATACCACACAAGCTCGACAACCATCACAGGCTCCGCAGCCCGCGCATCGCTCGGGGCCGCCAGGTTGAGCGACCGCACGCCTACGTCCGGGAGTTCCGCCAGCCGCGCCAGGAACCGCGTCATCGCCCCGAAGGTCCCGTTGGCCTTCAGCAGCACCGGCACTTTCCCGTACCGCTGCTCCCAGTCCGCCGTCCCCGGCTGGAGCTGCTCCACGCGCAGGTCCGACTCCGTCGCCACCGCCATCATCTTGGCCAGCCGGTCGTTCTGCGCCGACTGCGGCGAGAGTTTCACCGCGAGGCTGTCGATCTCCGCCTCCAGCTTCGCGAGTTGCCGGCGCAGGTCCGCGCCGCGCGCGGCCAGGTCCGCCCCCGCGGTGCGCTCGCGCTCGATCTTCGTCAGCAGTTCGGCGCGCGTCCGCATCGCCGTGATGATCGGCTCCAGCCCGCCGAAGTACGCCGCCGCCGTCAGCGCCAGCACGGCGCCCACGCCCGCGAGGTCGACCTTCCGCAGTTCCGAGAGGTTCACCGCTCGGCCCTCCCGCCCACGCGGCAACTTATGCTGAACGCCACGGCGTCCGCGCCCGCGCTTGCCTCGCGCCGCGCCTCCTGGAGTTCCACGCGGCTGAACACCCCCGCCTCCTCCAGCCGGTTCACGACCCGCGATACTGCTCCCTGCGACCGCGCCACGCCCGTCAGCCGCAGCGCGAACGTCCGGGGCTGAGGAGCCGACGCCGGACGCGACGCGGCAGCCTGCTCCGCGCCGGACTTTCCGGGCGTGGGCGCGGCGGCGGGCTGTGGCGGTGCTTCCTGCACCAGTTGCGCCGAGCGCAGCGCGGCATCCTGCCCCATCGCCCGCGCCAGCACCGCCATCAGAATGCTCCAGTCCGGCTGGTGCTCCACGGACCGGCTCGCCGCCAGTTCCCGCTGACGCTCCGTGATCATCGTCGCCAGGCGCGCTTCGTCACGCCGGCGCAGGTTGTTCTCCGTCTCGAGTTGCTCGAGCTGCGCCGCGGGGGTCCGATTGTCCGTCTCCCACGCGGCGGCGGTGCCGACCAGCAGGCTCGCCAGCACAGCGCCATACGCGCCGACGCCCGCAATCCACACGCGGATGCGGATGCGCCGCTTCCGCTGCGCCCGCCGCGGCTCCGGAACCAGGTCCACCGTCGTCACCATGTCAGCCCACCTCCCGCATCGCCAGCCCCAGAGCGACAACCGCCGCGGGGTTCGTCGATGCGTCGTGCGGCCCGATCTCGCCCGCCAGGTCGCGCGGCGTTACCGTCCGGACCTCGGTCCCCAGTTCGCGCGCGAGCACCGCTTCCACCTCCGGCCCCGCCGCGCCTTCTCCCGCGAGCGCCACCAGGCCGATCTGCGGCTCGGCGTACCAGTGCGACGCGTACGACAGCGCCCGGCCGAGTTCCTGCGACACCTTCACCGCGTGTTCGCCGATCAGCCGCGACACGTCCGCCGCGCTGTGCCCGCTCCCGCCGCGTGCCGAACGCCGCAGCAGGTGCGCCGCCGCCTGCGCATCCACGCCCGTCGCGGTCATCACCGCGCGGGCCAGTGCCGACACGCCGAGTTCCGGGATCGACCGCTGGTACACGATCGTCCCCTGGTACAGCACCGCCGCCGTCACCGCCTCCCACCCCAGGTCCACGGCCGCCGCGATCCCCGGCCGGGCCGCCAGCACCGGGCCGCACGCCCGCACCAGGGCCAACGCCCGCGGCTCGAGCGCATCGGCCCGGAGCCCCGGGCTCTCGATGATGTCCAGCACGGCATCCGCGTCCGCGTGCAGGCATCCGATCGCCAGCACATGCGCGCCCTGCTTGGCTCGCGATGCCGATGCCGGCAGCGTCCAGCACGCCGTCTCCAGATGGGTCGGCGCGCAGCCTGCATGTCGCGCCAGTTCCACCCGCGCCACCACCTCCGGCGGCGGACCCGACCCCGCCTGCTCGAAGGTGTTGACCATCAACTTGTCATCCGGCAGCCCCGCGACGATCCGCCGCCCGCCGAACCCCTGCCGCCTGAGCACGCCGCAGAGCCGGCGCATCTCATCCGCATCCAGCGGCGTGCCGGGCTTGATCCTGGGGAGCACCACCAGCGCGTGCAGCCGCGCCTGCCCAGTCTCCCAGCGCACCTGGGCCGCGCACACCGTCCGCTCGCCCGCGTCCAGGCCGATCGGCCCGAGCCCGTTGCGTGTGCGAGCGGGCGTCGCGGGCGCCGTCGGTGTCGCCGTAGCCGCTACGCTCATCACGCACCCCCTCCCGCCGCCGACGTCAGGTCGAACAGCGGCATGAACAGGCTGATCGCCACGAAGCCGACCACCAGGCCCAGCGCGATCAGGATCGCGGGCTCCAGC
Source organism: uncultured Phycisphaerales bacterium (assembly GCA_937891445.1). Taxonomy (GTDB): domain Bacteria; phylum Planctomycetota; class Phycisphaerae; order Phycisphaerales; family UBA1924; genus CALAFV01. The sequence continues at coordinate 3,857 of CALAFV010000423.1, forward strand.
AAACTCATGATCGACTTGATCACGACCTCGTTGTCCTCGTCCATGAAGTCCGCAAGGTTCAGGAGCACCTCGCCCACCTGCCCGGCCTGCTCGCCGGTCACCACCGCCTCGACGATCGACGGCGCAATCAGCGGCGACTCACGCAGGCATGCGCTCATCGGCTCGCCCCGCGTGACTTCCTCCTCGACCTTCGTGAGAAGGTCCGCGTAGCGGCAGTTCCCCGCCGCCGCCTTCGTCAGCGTCAGCGCCTCCAGCAGGGGTACCTTCGACTCAAGCAGCACCCCCAGCGTGCGTGCGATCCGCGCGGTCACCAGCGACCGGGTGAACGGCCCCACGACCGGCAGCGACACGAGCACCCCGTCCACCCATCGCCGCCCCCCGGGCGACCGCAGGAACCACGTCACGCCGCCTACCACTGTCCCCAGCCCAAGCAGCGCCGCCCACCAGTACGTCCGCAGCGCCTGGCTCAGCGAAAGCAGCATCTGCGTCGTCGGCGGCAGGTCCGCTCCCAGCGAGTCGAACAGGCCCGTAAACCGCGGCAGCACGACCAGCAGCATTACCACCACGACCTTGATGGAAATGGCCAGCAGCATGATCGGGTAACTCAGCGCGCCCATCACCGTGCTGCGCACCTTCATCTGCTTGCGCGTGATGACCGACAGCCGGTCCAGCATCGCCGGCAACTGCCCCCCCGACTCCCCCGCCGCGATCAGGCTGCGGTACACCGCGTCGAAATGGCGAGGGTGCCCTTCCATCGCCTTCGCCAGCGACCCGCCCTCCTCCACCTGCTGGCGGATGTCCCCCAGCACCGATCTCCACGCGCCCGGCGGCTGCTGGCGCTCGATCGCGGCCAGCGCCTGCACGACCGGTGTTCCCGTCCCGGTCAGAATCGCCAACTGCCGCGTGATATTGACAAGGCTCTTGAACTTGCCGCCCAGCGCAAGACGCCCGCCGCTCGCCTCGCCCGCGTTGGCGTCTCCCGCCAGCCGCGTGACGTACAGGCCGTCGGCGTACAACTGCTCCGTCGCCTCGCGCGCACTGGCGGCCTCGATGGTGCCGTTGACCACCCTCCCGGTCTTGTCGTAGGCCTCGTAGGCAAGTTTCACGCGGCCTCCTTGCGGAGCCTGGCCCGCTCACGTGCCCGCGCCGGCGCATCCCCGCCGTCGGCCGCATCGACCTCGTCGTCGTTGTGGGTGACGCGCAGAACCTCTTCGAGGCTGGTCTTCCCCTCCAGCGCCAGGAGCACGCCCTCCTGCCGCAGCGTCAGCCACCCACGCTCCTGCAACTTCGCGCGGAACTCGTGGCTCGGCGCCGCGGCGTGGATCATCCGCCGCAGATCCGGCGTGACCTCCATCACCTCGTAGATGCCCGTTCGTCCCTGGAACCCGCTGTCGTGGCACTGCCGGCACCCGGCACCGCGCCGGAACGCCCGCCCCGACATGTGCGCGAGCCCTGCGTCGATCAGCACCGTCTCCGCCGGGTAGTAGTTCGTCGCGCACGCCGGGCAGATCGTCCTCGCCAGCCGCTGCGCCACCACCCCGTTGAGGGCGCCCGACAGCAGGTACGGCTTGACGTTCATGTCCGTCAGCCGCCCCACGGCGCTGGGGGCGTCGTTGGTGTGCAGCGTCGAGAGCACCAGGTGCCCTGTGAGCGACGCCTGCACGGCGATCCTCGCCGTCTCCTCGTCGCGGATCTCGCCCACCATGATCACGTCCGGGTCCTGCCGCAGCACGCTCCGCAGCACCCGCGCGAACGTCAGCCCGATCGACTCCTGCGTCTGGATCTGGTTCACCAGGTCCAGTTGGTACTCCACCGGGTCCTCGACCGTGATGATGTTCCGCTCCGGGCTCCGCAGCAGGTCCAGCGCCGAGTACAGCGTCGTCGTCTTGCC
>CALAFV010000424.1 GCA_937891445.1 uncultured Phycisphaerales bacterium
CGACGCCTGAGCCGACGGGCGTGATCGCGGTGATCGCGCCGGACGAGCCGGGGCTGCTGGGGCTGATCTCGCTGCTGGCGCCGCCGCTGTGTGCGGGCAACGCGATCGTGGCGGTGGGGGGGGAGTCGCCGGGGGCGATGCTCGCGGCGGCGGTGCTGGGGGAGGTCCTGGCGACCAGCGACGTACCGGCGGGGGTGGTGAACGTGCTGACGGGCCTGCGGGAGGAACTTGTGCCGGTGATCGCGGGGCACCGGGACATCGACGCGGTGTGCGCGGCCGGCGTGTCGGCCGAGCAGGCGAAGGTGCTCCGCGAGGGGGCGGCGGAGAACGTCAAACGCGTCACCGTGCGGGAGGTGGCGGACTGGTACGACGATGGGGAGTGCGGATCGCCGTGGGTGATCGAGCCGTTCGTCGAGTTCAAGACGGTGTGGCACCCGAGCGGGACGTGACGTGACGGCGGCGATGCGGTGGCGCTGGTTGCGCTGGAGGTCGGACGAGCGACTTACGCCGTCGCCGGCTGCGTTGATCGCGAGATGACGCCCGGGGCCGGGGCGGCGTCGTGCTTGACCTGGCCCTCGTCGCTCCAGGCGATCTCGACTTCGGCGTGGAACATCGACAGCAGGGTCCGCAGGTGGCGCTCGATGCTGGCGCGGGCCTCGGCGAGGTAGCGAGCGTCGCTCTTCTCGAACCACTCCGCGGCCTGGGCCTGGGCTCGCCGCATCAGGTCCTTCTGGCGGTCGGCGTGCATGGGGATGATGTCGAGCAGGCCCATGATGCGGCCGCTCTGGATGTCGTAGGGGAAGACGTCCGTCAGACGGAGCGTCCCCTCAATCGGGGGCAGACTGATGCGGTACTTCCCCGGGGCGATCTCGACAACGTCCGTCGGGCGGATGCGGGTGAGGTCGATCGCGTACTGCTTTTCGAACTGGAAGATCATCGCCAGCCGCGCCTGGCTGAGCAGGATGGGTGGCAGCCACGGCCAGCCGCTGGTCGCCGTGGCGATCTCCTTGGCGCACACCTCGAGGCCGACGAGTTTGCCGACCGCCCGGATCTGCTCGGTGATCGTCTGTGTGACGATGCGCTTCTCGAAGTCCCGGCCGGCGGAGCGGAACTTCCGCATCACCGCCCAGGCACCCACAGCGCCCAGCACGAGGCTGACGACCACGAGCAGGAGCACGAGGCCCAGGTCCATGAACGGCATGGTATGAGGGTCATTGGGAACGGGCCGCGGCCCGTTTCCCCGCGGGAATGAGCCCGGCTTGGGCCGGTAAAAACGCTCGGGGGATGGGCCGCGGGCGTCAGTTGGCCCGGCGTCCCGCCGCCAGGACCGCCAGCCGGGCCGCGAGGTCGGCGTTGTTCTTCACCAGCGCGATATTGGCGCGCAGGCTCGCGCCGCCGGAGATCTCATGGACCTGCGCGAGGAGGTACGGGGTCAGGTCGCGTCCGGCGATGCCCGCTTCCGCGGCGCGGGCGTTGGCTTCGGCGAGCCAGCGTTCCCACTGGGCTGGGGGGATCTGGTCGGCTTCCGGAATCGGGTTGGCGACGACAATCCCGCGGCCGGTGCGGGCGAGTTCGTGGGCGATGAACGCCGCCAGCGCGGCGGGATCATCGAATCGCTCATCAACCCCGGCTTCGGACTCGCGGAGGTAGAACGCGGGGAAGCGGTCGGTCCCGAAGCCGACGACGGGGACGCCGAGCGTTTCGAGCGCCTCGCGGGTTGCGGCGACGTCGAGGATCGACTTGACGCCGGCAGTGACGACGGCGACGGGGAACCGCGTGAAGGCCGCGAGGTCGGCGGAGACGTCCAGCCCTCCCGGTTCGCCCAGACCGGGGTGGACGCCGCCAAGGCCGCCGGTGGCGAAGAAGCGGATCCCGGCGCCCGCCGCGAGTTCCATGGTGGTCGAGACGGTCGTTGCTCCGGACCGGTCGGCGGCGAGCGCCAGGCCGAGGTTGGCGGTGTTGAGTTTCGGTGTCAGGTGCGCGTCGAGCCCCAGCAGTTCAGTGAGTTGGGCGTCGGAGAGGCCGACGACCGGGCGGCCGCGCAGGACGGCGATCAGGGCGGGCTCGGCGCCGTGGCGGCGGACGGTCTGGGCCAGTTCGCGGGCCAGCGGGGCAGCGCTGGGGCGCGGGACGCCGTGGAGCAGGAGCGTGGTCTCCAGGGCGACGCGCGGCCGGCGGGGGGTGGTGGGGGCTGGGGTCGGCACGGGGTCATTGTGGGGCGGCGGAGGGGCCGGGGCAATTTCCCCCGTGCGAGGGGAGTTGCCTGTGGGCGGGCGGCGTGGCCACAATGAGGAGAGGGTGAGGCGGTTGGGGGGAAGCACATTGATCAGGAGTTGCGCCCATGACGGCACTGAGTAACGGCCACAGGAAGACCAAGGCGGCGGCGAACGGTCGCAGCGCCAGCACGGGCGCGGACCTCGAGGGCGGGCCGGGGAAGTTCCCGGTGATTGATCTTCAGAAGTGGATCCGCCTCAACAAGAACGACCTCAAGCCGCCGGTGAGCAACAAGCAGTTGTTCAGGGGCGCGGAGGACGTGATCCTCTTCGTCTCCGGCGGGCCCAACACGCGCAACGACTATCACGTCAACCCGACCGAGGAACTGTTCTACCAGATCAAGGGCGACATTGCCGTGCGCGTGCGCCCGCTGGACGGGAGCCCGCCGCGGGACGTGATTGTGCGTGAGGGGGAGTTGTTCCTGCTGCCGCGGTGGGTGCCGCACCGGCCGCAGCGTCCGGCGGGGACGATCGGGCTGATCGTGGAGTTCCCGCGTCCGGAGGGGCAACTCGACGGGCTGCGGTGGTACTGCCCCAAGTGTGATGAACTGGTGTACGAGGCGACGTGGCGGCTCCAGAAGATCGACGAGGACCTGAAGGTCATCATGGAGGAGTTCTGGGGCGGGCCGGAGGAGCGGCGCACGTGCAAGTCGTGCGGGACGGTGATCGAGCGCGCCGGGGCGATCGAACTCAAGAGCGGCAAAGTGCGGGCCGCGACCAACGGGCGGAAGACGTCGAAGACGCGGAAGAAGACCGGCACCTCGCGTACGGCGAAGAAAACCGCGCGCAAGACGGGTCGTAAGACCGCCCGCAAGGCTGCCAGCCGCGGCAGTCGTTAACAGTCGCACGCCGATCAGCGCGGCAGAGCGCTGAACTCAGATCGCAAGGCGCCGGGGACCAGGAGCAGCGACGCGACCTGCGTGGCTGCTTGTGGTCCTCGGCGTTTTTTCTCGCGACGACAGCGCTGGGAGCGGTGGTTCGGTGGATGCGTACCATTGCGTCGTGCTCAAGATCGACGTCCACACCCACATCCTCCCCGAGAACTGGCCGGTCCTGCGCGAGAGGTACGGATACGGCGGGTTCGTGCAACTCGAGCACATCGTGAAGAATGGGTGCCGGTGCGCCCGCATGCACATCGACGGGGCGTTCTTCCGCGAGATCGCGGCCAACTGTTGGGACCCATCGGTCCGCATCGACGAGTGCGACCGGCTCATGGGGCCGGATTCGGTGCAGGTGCTCAGCACGGTGCCCGTGATGTTCAGTTACTGGGCCCGGCCGCGGGACACGCTCGACCTGTCGCGGATGCTCAACGACCACATCGCCGGCGTCGTGCGCGAGTTCCCGCGCCGGTTCGCGGGGCTGGGCACCATCCCGATGCAGGCGCCCGACCTTGCCGTGAAGGAACTGGAGCGGTGCGTCCGCGAACTGGGCCTGGCGGGCGTGCAGATCGGCTCGCACGTCGAGCGCCCGGGCCTGCACGGCGAGCCGGGCGGGAAGGACTGGAATCTCTCTGAGCCGGCGCTCTTCCCGATCTTCGAAGCAGCCGCGGAACTGGGGGCGTGCATCTTCGTGCACCCCTGGGACATGATGGGCAAGAGCCAGATGGAGAAGTACTGGCTGCCGTGGCTCGTCGGCATGCCGGCGGAGACGGCCCGGGCGATCTGCTCGGTTCTCTTTGCCGGGATTCTCGATCGCCTTCCGACGCTTCGCATCGGCTTCGCCCACGCCGGCGGGAGTTTCCCCGGCACCATCGGGCGGATCGACCACGGCTGCAAGGCCCGCCCGGACCTGTGCTCGATCGATGGTTGCCACAGCCCGCGCGACTACCTCGCGCGAGCCGGCCCGGGCGGCGAGCGTATCCCCGCCCGCTTCTACGTCGATTCGCTCACGCACGACCCCGACCTGCTCCGGCACGTTATCCGGCTCATGGGGCCGGAGCGGATCATGCTCGGGAGCGACTATCCGTTCCCGCTTGGGGAGGCCATTCCCGGCGCGATGATCGAGTCGATGGACGACCTGTCGCCGGAGACCAGGCGGCAACTGCTGAGCGGCACGGCGCTGGAGTTTCTCGGCGCGGCGGGGCGGGCGCTGCTGGGAGCCGAGTCGCAGGCGCCGGCGGGCGCCTCAGAGGCGGCGCGGTAGCCGTCCTTCCGTGCGGCGTCACGGCCGTCGACCCGGCAAAGGCTCCGCTCCTGCCGGGCGCGGTTCGGCCCGCCATAATGCACCCATATGTCCCCCGCCACCGACCACCGCCTCGACGAGTCCTACGCCCGCGCCCTGGATGAGCGCGACGCTCTCCGGCACACGCGCGACCTGTTTGTCATTCCCACCGTCCGCGACATCACCCGCGGCCAGACGCCGTCCGACGAGCCCTGTGCCTACTTCGTCGGCAACTCCCTCGGGCTGATGCCCAAGGCGACTCCCGCCGCGATCCAGCAGGAACTCGACGACTGGTCCCGCCTGGCGGTCGAGGCCCATTTCGAGGGGGCGACGCCGTGGTTCAGTTACCACGAGGTCTTCCGCGAGATGGGGGCGAGGCTCGTGGGCGCGGTCCCCGGCGAGGTCGTGATGATGAACTCGCTGACGGTGAACCTGCACCTGCTGATGGTTTCGTTCTACAGGCCGACGCCGCATCGGTACAAGATCATCATCGAGGACGGGGCGTTCCCGTCGGACTCCTACGCGGTGGCGAGCCAGGCCGCGTTCCACGGCTTCGATCCGGCCGAGGCGGTTGTGCGCCTCAAGCCGCGCGAGGGGGAGCAGACGCTCAGGACCGAGGACGTCATCGACGCCATCGGTTTCCACGGCTCGAGCACGGCGCTGGTCATGCTCGGGGGCGTGAACTACCGCACGGGGCAGTGGTTCGACATGGAGGCGATCACACGCGCCGGCCATGAAGCGGGGGCGGTGGTCGGGTGGGATCTGGCGCACGCCGCGGGCAGCGTCCCGATGAGGCTGCACGACTGGAACGTCGATTTTGCAGCCTGGTGCTCGTACAAGTATCTCAACGCCGGGCCCGGAGCCGTCGCCGGCGCGTTCGTCCATGAGCGCCACGGCCGCGATTTCAGTCTGCCCCGCTTTGCGGGGTGGTGGGGCAACGACCCTGCCACGCGCTTCAAGATGGGACCGGACTTTGTGCCGCGGCAGGGGGCCGACGGGTGGCAACTTTCCAACCCGCCGATCCTGGCGATGGCCCCGCTCAAGGTTTCCCTTGAGATTTTCGACCGTGTCGGCATGGAGGCCTTGCGGGATAAGAGCCTGCGGCTGACCGGCTACCTCGAGTATCTGCTCGACCAACTCCCCGCCGGCTCCGTCGAGATCCTGACGCCGCGCACGGCCGCCGACCGCGGCGGGCACCTGTCCATTGCCGTGAGGGGGCACGGGAAGGAGTTGACGGGCAAACTTCGCGCCCGGGGCGTGATCTGCGACTTCCGCGAGCCCAACGTCATCCGCGTCGCCCCCGTTCCGCTGTACGTCACGTTCCACGATGTGTGGCGGTTCGCCGAGGCGCTCAAGTCCATTGTCGCCCGCGGTTGAGGCGGATCACCACAGAGAACACGGAGGACACAGAGCAATGAACAGATGTCTCAAGCCTCGCTGCTGGGTCTCGAATCCATCCTTCTCGGTGTTCCCCGTGTGCTCCATGGTGACGTGGGAAGGTCGTAGGTGACTATGGCTCCGCAACAGAGCAAGAGGGTCATCATCGTCGGCGCCGGGCTGGCCGGTGCGCTCATGGCCTGCTATCTCGCCAAGGCGGGCTGGCAGGTGCGTATGTACGAGCGGCGGCCCGATCCGCGCGTGAAGGGATATGTCGGCGGCCGTTCCATCAACCTCGCTCTCTCCGCCCGCGGCCTCGCGGGGCTCGCCGGCGCGGGGCTCGCCGAGCGCGTCATGGCGAACGACGCAATCCCTATGCCCGGCCGCATGATTCACCCGCTCGCCGCGCCGGGGTCCGCCGGGTCGCTGGTCTTTCAGCCCTATAGCAAGGACCCTGGCGACGCGATCAACGCCGTCTCCCGCGGCGGGCTCAATCTGACGCTCCTGCGGGCGGCGGACGAGCACGACAAGGTGGAGATGTTCTTCGACCACCCGTGCATCGACGTCGATCTTGCGGCGCCGGCGGCGGTGTTCCAGACGCCGGGTGGGGGAACGACCAGGGTGGAGGCGGACCTGATCATCGGCGCGGATGGCGCGTTCTCCGCCGTCCGCGGCGTCATGCAGAAGACCGATCGCTTCGATTATTCGCAGTCGTACCTCGAGCACGGGTACAAGGAACTCCATATCCCCTCCGCGGCGGACCTGGACCTGGATGGGGACCGGCACAACGGCTTCGCCATGGAGCCATCGGCGCTGCACATCTGGCCGCGCGGCGGGGCGATGATGATCGCGCTGCCCAACCGCGATAGGACGTTTACCTGCACGCTCTTCTGGCCGTTCACCGGCCCGCACGGCTTCGAGCGGCTTCGGACGCCCGGCGAGGTCCTGCTCCACTTCAGCGAGTACTACCCCGATGCCGTGCCGCTGATGCCGACGCTGACGGACGACTACTTCCGGAACCCCACGAGTTCGCTGGTGACCGTCCGGTGCTGGCCGTGGCAGCGGGAGGGGAAGGTGGTGCTGATCGGCGACGCCGCGCACGCGATCGTTCCCTTCTACGGCCAGGGGATGAACTGCGCGTTTGAGGACTGCCTCGCGCTGGCCCGCTGCCTCGAGACCTATCAGGGCAAACTCAACGGCCAGTTGCAGGCCCTCGAGGAGTTCCAGGCCCAGCGCAAGCCCAACGCCGACGCGATCGCCGACATGGCTCTGGAGAACTTTGTCGAGATGCGCGACAAGGTCGGCCAGCCGGCGTTCCTCTACAAGAAGCGGGTCGAGCAGGCCGTGCACGGGCTCTTCCCCGACACGATGGTGCCGCAGTACAACCTCGTCAGTTTCTCGACGGTGCCGTACGCCGAGGCGCAGCGGCGCGGGCGTGAACTCGACGGCATCTTCACCGAGATCGCCCGGCGGCTGCCGCCGGAGCAGGCGGAGGGGATGTCGTCCGAGGCGTGGACGGCCCGGATCCGTGACCTGGTCCTCGAGATTGCGCCCGAGGCTGTCAAAGCCTGATCGGAAGGAGGGAGATGCGATGCCCGGGCCGGCGCTCTACGACATCACGCCGCCGATCACGACGGCGATGAAAGTGTGGCCGGGCGACACGCCGCCGTCGCGCGAGGTGCTTTGCGACATGGCCCCGCCCCGCGGCGACAACATCACGCTCAGCACCCTGCGCGCGACGGTCCATCTGGGCGCCCATGCCGACGGCCCGAACCACTACACGCACCCGGCGCCCGGTATCGGCGAGCGGCCGCTTCACTATTACCTCGGGCCGTGCCACATCATCGACGCTCCCGTCGCCCGGTCGGCGCGGGTCACGCCCGCGGACCTCCGCGGCGGGATCGAGCAGGTTTGCCATCCGCGCGTGCTCATCCGCACCGGCACGTTCCCGAGCCACGAGCAGTGGAACGAGGACTTCGCCGCCTTTTCGGTCGAACTCGTCGAGGCCCTCGCCGCCCGGGGCGTGTGCACCGTCGGCATCGACACCCCGAGCGTGGATCTCATCGACTCCAAGGACCTCCCGGCGCACAAGGCGATCGCCAGGCACGACATGGCGATTCTGGAGGGGCTCGACCTCTCCGGCGTTCCGCTCGACAACGGCGGCGTGTACGAACTGATCGCGCTGCCGCTGCGGCTGATGGGCTTTGATGCGAGCCCGGTGCGTGCTGTGCTGAGGGCGCTGCCGTAACGATCCCGGCCGCGGCTGCGCGGGCGGGTCACACTGTCGCGACGATCTTCACTTCGAACGCGATCGGGGCATTCCCGGCCTGCGGCAGGGCTCCGACTTCAACCGTGGTCCGTGTCGGCTGGTTCGGCCCCGGGGGGAAGTACTCGGCATAGACGCGGTTGTACGTGGCGAAGTCTCGCTCCATGTTCGTGAGGAACACCAGTACGTCCACGATGTTCTCCCACTTCGACCCCGCCTCCTCGAGCACGATCCGCACGTTCTCGAAGCACGACCGCACCTGCGCCTCGATGTCGTAGTCGATCACCTTGCCCGAGGCGTCGAGTTTCACGCCAGGGATGTCCTTGCTCCCGCGCCGCCGCGGGCCGATGCCGGAGAGGAACAGGAGATTCCCGACACGCCGGGCGTGCGGGTATGCGCCGACCGGCTCGGCGGCCTTTGTCGAATGGAAGCTTTCAGCCGTCATCGAAGATCCTTTCACCACGGAGAGCACGGAGATCACGGAGCAATGTCAGACAACTCGACGTGTGATCCCGTGCTCTCCGTGTCTTCCGTGGTGAGCCGTGTTCTCTTAGAGCCGCACGCACACGTTCTTCGGCTCCGTGAAGAACCGGAGAGCCTCCAGCCCGCCTTCCCTTCCGACGCCCGACTGTTTCACCCCGCCGAACGGTGTTCGCAGGTCGCGGAGCATCCAGCAGTTGATCCAGACGATCCCCGCCTCGACGCCCGCCGCGAAGCGGTGCGCCCGGGAGACGTCGCGTGTGAAGACCGTCGCCGCGAGTCCGTAGTTGGTGCAGTTCGCCAGGGCCAGGGCCTCCGCCTCGTCCTCGAACGTTTGCACGGTGACGACCGGTCCGAAGATCTCCTCCTGAATCACGGCGCAGTCGCCGGGCAAGTCCGTGATCACCGTCGGCAGGTAGTACGCCCCGCCGCGGCAGCGCTCAGGCAGGCTCGCCGGCTCGGGCGATCGTCCGCCGCAGAGGATGCGTCCGCCCAGTTCGCGGGCCATGTCCACGTACCGGCGCACTTTCTCCAGGTGCGGCCGGCTCACGAGCGAGCCGAACTGCGTGGAGTCATCGAGCGGGTCTCCGATCTTGAGCGACTCCGCCCGCTTCACGAGCCCCGCGATCACCCGGTCGGCCGCGCCGCGTTGCACCAGCAGCCGCGAGCCGCAGAGGCAGATCTGCCCCTGGTTGCTGAAGGCCGCCCGTGCCGCGGTCGCGATGGCTCCCGCGTCTCCCTCCAGTTCGGCATCGTCGAAGATCACGAACGGGTTCTTCCCGCCCAGTTCGAGCGACACCCGCTTGAAC
>CALAFV010000425.1 GCA_937891445.1 uncultured Phycisphaerales bacterium
GGGCGTCGTCGGTGATCTCGACGTGGACGTCCTCGAGTTCGACCCTGGCCTGATGGGCGTGCAGGCGCACGGCGGCGGCGACCTGCTGCATGAGGCTGGCCCGCTGGTCGTTGTGGAGGCCGCCGCCGGCGACGGTGATGGAGGCGTAGCCGTCGCAGTAGGCGATCTTGCGGACGGCGCCGACGTCCACGATGTCGCGGCCGAGGCTCGGGTGGAGCACCCGGGTCAGGGCGAGGCGGATCGACTCCTTGGTCAGGCCGGGGGACTGGGGGGTTTCGGAGGGCCGGGGCTGGGGTTCGGCAGGGTTCATGTCGGGTCCTTCGCCGATGGTAGGGGGAGGCAATTGGGCCCCGCGCCGGGCCGTTGGTCTTTGGATGGGCGGGTGGCGGCGGCGTGCGAGCCGCGGGCGGAGGGGGCGGGGCGAAGGAGGCTGGGCATGAAACGGTGCGTGAGACTGGCGGGCGTGCTGGCGGTCGTCGGCGGGCTGGGTCTGGCGGGGGTCGGCGAGGCGGCCCAGCCGGAGCGGCGGCGGCCGGCGCGGCGGGAGCGTCCGGAGCGGCGTGAGGAGCCGCCGCCGCTGCGCGGGCCGGAGGTGCGCGACGAGCAGCCGCCGGGCCCCGGGGCGGGGCTGATCGGCGGCGGTGGCGACCAGCGCATCGGCGAGCGGATCCCGCTACGGGTCTTCCTCGCCGCGGTGCGGGCGCTCGATGGGGAGGGGATGGACGAGTTGGTGCGTCTGACGGACGAGCAGCGCCGGCTGCTGCGGGAGTACGGCGACGAGTTCCAGCGCCAGCGCCGGGAGTACATGGAGCGGCACGCCGGTGAGTTGCGCGAGTTGCGTGCCGCGGCCGGGGAGGGGCAGCGTCGGCGGGGCGGCGAGCCCGGCGGACGCAACACGGAAATGGGTGAGGAGGAGGGAAGGAGGGAGGGGGGCGGTCGGCGGGCGCCGCAAGGCGGCGAGCCGGCGGGCGACCGGGGCGCTGCGCTGGAGCGCCTGCGCGAGATCGAGCGCGGGGCGCCGCAGCCGGAGGAGTTGTACAAGCGTGTGTGGGCGGAACTTCGTCCCGAGCAGCGCGAGGTGGTGGAGCGGGAACTGGACCGGTTCCGCGCCGAGCGAGCGCGGGAGCGCGAGGAGGCGTACGTGCGCCGGCGCGTGCCGGAGAGCGAGCGGCGGGATGCGCCGGCGCGTCGCGAGCCGCGCGGAGAGGCGGCCGGGGTGGGTGAGCGCCGTGAACGGCTGCTCCGGGCCTTCGAGCGGCTCAGCCCGGAGGAGCAGGAGCAACTCCTGATGCGCCTGGAAGAGCGGCTGCGTGAGCGCAGGCCCGGTGGCCGGCCGCCGCGGGGCGACCGTCCGCCGCCGCGAATGGACGAGGTGGACGTGCCCGAGGAGCCGGGACCCGTTCCGGATCGGTAAGGCGGAGCACCAACAGTTCCGAGGGAGAATCGGGGGGTGGCCTATGGGTGTGCGAGCGGCCGGACCGGTGAGGTCCGGCCGTTTGTTTTCCCGGATTTTCCCACAAGTGGGGGATGTAACGCGCAGAACGTGCCGAGTCTTGGGGGTCTAAAGACCGTTTTACGCTTGGAATCAGGCCTGCTCGAACCGGGGCGGGGGCCGGGTGCGTATAGGACGTTGTGGGACGGGGTAGACGCTCCGACGCCCGGGGCGGAGGCCTTCAGAGGCGTCGGATGAAAACGAGGGTGGGGGTGGTGCAAGCGAGCCGATGGATCGCGCTCGGTGGTTTTCGAGCGCTATGGACCGGCGCGGCCGATAGGGGGTAGACTCACTCAGATCTCTCTCTCCTCCAGCGGGGCGCTGTCTAACGATGGCGCCCTGCTTGTTTTTTTGACCCGCGCGGCCGGCACGGGGCGCGCGGGTAGCATCCGGGTGGGAGGCGGCCACGGATGGAGGAGGCGCGGCGGATGTCGAGCGGCGGCGTGCTGGTGACGGGGGCGGCGGGGTTCATCGGCTCGCACGTCGCCGCGGCGCTGCTGGCCCGCGGTGAGCGCGTGGCAGGTCTTGATAACTTCGATCCGTTCTATCCGGCGGAACTGAAGCGACGGAACCTCGCGGCGGTGGAGCGGGCTGCACCGCCTGGGGCGTGGGTGTTTGAGGAGGGGGACATCTGCGATGCGTCGGCGATGGCGCGCGTGTTCGAACGCGTGCGGCCGGCGGGGGTGATCCATCTGGCGGCACGCGCGGGCGTGCGCCCGAGCATCGCGGACCCGGTGGGGTACGCGCGGGTGAACGTGCTGGGGACGGCGGTGGTCCTTGAGGCGGCGCGCGCGGCGGGGTGCGGGCGCGTGGTGATCGCCAGTTCGAGCAGCGTGTACGGCAACAACCCGAAGGTGCCGTTTTCCGAGGAGGACGACGTCAGCGGGCCGATCTCGCCGTACGCGTCCACGAAGCGGTCGTGCGAACTGCTGGCGCATGCGCACCGGCATCTGACGGGGATGCCGACGGCGTGCCTGCGGTTCTTCACGGTGTACGGGCCGCGGCAGCGTCCGGACCTGGCGATCGGGCGGTTCCTTCGGGCGATCGGGCGCGGCGAGCCGATCCAGATGTTCGGCGACGGGACCAGCAGCCGCGATTACACGTACATCGACGACATTGTGAGCGGCGTGCTCAGCGCGTACGACCGCATCGCCGATCACGGGTACCGGATCTGGAACCTCGGCGGGAGCAGCCCGGTGACGCTTGCGGAGATGATCGCGACGGCGGCGCGCGTGGTGGGGCGGGAGCCGCGCGTGGAGCGGCGCGCGATGCAGCCGGGGGACGTGGAGCGGACGTTCGCGGACCTGTCGCGCAGCCGCGCGGAACTGGGGTTCGAGCCGCGCACGGGGCTGGAGGAGGGGATGCGCCGGCAGTGGGCGTGGATGCGCGAGGAGGGGCTGGCGTAGGTGAAGGGCGAGCGGCCGACCTTCCGGGGCGGTGGC
>CALAFV010000426.1 GCA_937891445.1 uncultured Phycisphaerales bacterium
TGCGACCAGCCACCACCTTCCCCCTCCGCTGGACCATCCAGCACGGCGGGCCGGGTCCGACAGGATCCGGCCTGCTTTGCCGCGCTCCCGCTTTTCGGCCGCGCCGCCACTACACTCGGCGCATGACTGTCGATGAAGCCCGCCGGCTGATGCATGAGTGGACCGCCAGCCCGGCCCTGCGCGTGCATATGGAGTGCGTCGCCGCGTGCATGGCGGCGTACGCGGACCGGCTCGAGCCCGATCAGCGCGACCGCTGGATCGTCGCCGGCCTCCTGCACGACTTCGACTACGAACGCCACCCGTCTCGCGAGGAGCACCCGTTCGTCGGCGTGCGCCACCTGGAGTCCATCGGCGTGGACGAGGAGATCCGCACCGCCATCCTCGGCCACGCGGAGTACAGCGGCGTGCCGCGGACCACGCCGATGGCCAAGGCCCTGTGGGCGGTGGATGAACTGGCCGGGTTCATCGTGGCCTGCGCGAAGGTGCGCCCGGACGGGATCGCGAGCCTGGCTCCGTCAAGCGTGCGCAAGAAACTCAAGGACCGGTCGTTCGCCGCGGCCGTCAGCCGCGACGACATCGCCCAAGGCGTGGCGGAACTGGCCCCGCTGCTGGGCCTGGCTCCGGAGCAGTTCGAGGCGGCGCACATCCAGACCTGCATCGACGCGATCCGAGCCGAGGCGCCGCGTCTGGGGCTGTAGAACGCGTGAGCATTGATCTCCGCGAGACCGCTCACCGAGCCTACCCACCGCCGCGTGGGCCGTGGGTCATGCGGATGGACTGGGTGGACCTGCTGTTCATGCACTGGCCGATCCCGGCCGCGGTGGTGCGCCCGCTGATTCCGGCGGACCTGGAGATCGACACGTACACCGGCGAGGGATTCGAGCGGCAGGCGTTCATCGGCGTCGTGCCGTTCCTCATGACACGCGTCCGCGGCCGGGTGTGCCCGCCGATCCCGACGACGCACACGTTCCCGGAACTCAACGTGCGGACGTACGTGCTGGGCCCCGACGGGCGACCGGGCGTGTGGTTCTTCAGCCTCGACGCGGCCAGCGTGCTGGCCGTCAAGGCCGCTCGCGCGACCTACCGGCTTCCGTACCGGCACGCGGCGATGTCGATCCGTCGCGAAGGGGAGTGGGTCGTGTACGAATCCCGGCGCACGGACCGACGCGACCCCGGCGCGGTCTTCGAGGCCCGCTATGCGCCGGCAGGCCCGGGCTACCGGGCCGCCGCCGGCTCGCTGGAACACTTTCTCACGGAGCGGTACTGCCTGTACGCGCCGGGGCGCGGTCGGTGGTCGCTCCGCGCCGAGATTCATCACGCGCCGTGGCCGCTGCGACCGGCGCGGGCCGAAGTGGTCCGCAACACGATGACCGCGCCCCTGGGGATTGACCTTGCCGAAGCGGCGCGCACGTCGAAGGGGACCGGGGGGCCGTGGCCGCTGCTGCACTTCGCGGACAGACTTGATGAAGTTGTGGCTTGGCCCGCCTGGCCTGTCGGCGCCGGTAAATCCAGCCGGTGAAGCCGGTTTCGGGGGCCGCTCAGCCGTCGCTCATCGGGGAGCCGCATCGTTGGACTTGCCGCGCCGCGGACGGAGCGCGCAGCCGCGCCGGCGGCCCCGGATCGGCGATCGAAGAGGAGGCCTCGCCGGGAACCGGCTTCCCGTAGCACGTCGCGAATATCCGCGCCACCCAAGGAGGAGCGCATGCAGTTCATCCCGACCCGCATCCACGGGGCGCAGGACTATCTCCTCGCGGCCCTGCTGCTGGGGTCGCCGTGGCTCCTGGGAGCGGAGCCCCAGTCGGCGTTCACGGTGACCCTTATTGGCGCCGGTGTTGTGCTGGCCGCCACGAGCCTGCTGACGAACTACGAATGGGGCCTGGTGCGGCGTCTCGCCGTGCCGTTGCACTCGGCGATCGATCTGGTCCTCGGGCTGGCGCTGGTGTCGGCGCCGTGGGTTCTGGGCTTCCACGACGAGGCTTGGGCGACGCACGCGACGCTGGGCGCCGCCCTCGTGCTCGGGGCCCTGACGACCCATCCTCGCCCCTTTGGGCTGGAGCATCCGGCGTTCGTCGCCGCGCGGCTGGGCGCTGCGCACGGGGGGCGCTGAGCCATGCCTCCACAACTACTCGCCTGGATCGCGCTGGGGTGTTTCTTCGCTGCAGGGGCGATCGGGGCGGCGCTGCTCTTCTCGCACTGGCGCCGCCTGCGCGTGCCGCTGGCCGGGGCGTTCCCGCACGGGTTCTTCGCGGGAGCCGGGCTCATCTGCCTGCTCGTGGCGATCATCATGAACTGGGGCGAGCAGGACCGTCTGGGCCCGTGGCCTGTGATCGCGCTGGTCCTGCTCCTGGCGGCGGCGGGAGGGGGCGTCGCCTTGTTCTACCTGCACGCGCGAGCCGGGGCGATTCCGCTGTGGCTCGGGGCCGCGCACGCCAGCGCGGCGGTGCTCGGGGGCATCATCCTCTTCCTGGCGATGGCCGGG
>CALAFV010000427.1 GCA_937891445.1 uncultured Phycisphaerales bacterium
AGCGGCTTGCACCTGCGCCGCCGCCTTCGACGCCAGATCCGACCCCGGCGAGAGCCCCTCCACCACCTCCGCCAGAATCCGCTCACGCTCCGCCCCAGCCGCCGCGCGGATCGCCCCCATCCACGGCGCCCCCGCACCCGCGCCGCCGACGGCCGAGCCCGGCACGGACGCATCCATCTCCGTCAACACCGTCTCGATCTGGCGCGCTCGACGTCCCAGTTCCGCCGCGTCCCCACTCCCCTCAAGTTCCGCAATGAGCGCATCGCGCCACCGCCCCCACGCCGCGTTGAGCGCCGCCGACCCGGTCACTTCCGCTCGCTCGCGCAGCCCCCTCGCCGCATCCGCGAAACTCCGCGCCGCCTCGGCATCGGCCGCCACTAGCGCCCGCTCCATCGAGCGCCGCAGCGTCGCCGCTTCGTGCTCGATCTGCTCGGTCTCACGCTCGATCTGCTCCCGCGTCCCCTGCGCCCAGCGCAACCCCGCC
The DNA here is from genome assembly GCA_937891445.1 of uncultured Phycisphaerales bacterium. Taxonomy (GTDB): domain Bacteria; phylum Planctomycetota; class Phycisphaerae; order Phycisphaerales; family UBA1924; genus CALAFV01. Next base: position 485 of record CALAFV010000427.1, read on the forward strand.
AGTTCCGCGGCCCGCCGACGCAGGTCCGACAGAGCCGCCGCGTCCCCCGCCTCCACCTTGTCACCAAGCCGGGCCGCGAGTTCGCCCGCCCGCGCCAGGTCCGCAGGCGCGCTCCCATCCCACCGCCGCCGCGGATCGGCCGCCGGATCCAGCGCTGGGAACCCCGGAGCCTGGAAGAGCCAGTCGCGGAACACCGCCGCATCGACGGCACGTCCTGCCGCCACCTCCGCGTGCACGCGCCCGCCCTCGCGCAGCGCCAGCGCATCGACACCTTCCCATCCCCCACCCGGCCCCACGAAGGCCGTCAGGTCGCGCGCCAGCGCCGCCGCCTCATCCAGCCTCGCAGCGCACGCTCGCAGCCCCGCAGCCGGATCGGGAGACTCCCTCGCGCCGCTCGCCGTCCCCTTCAGCAGCCCCGCGGCCCACGCGCCGAACCGTGCGGCGACCGGATCGCCGGTCTTCTCCAGCGCCGCGGCCGCCGCCTCGATGTGCCCCCACCGCCCTTCAAGGTGCTCCGCAGCCTCGGCCGTTTCGATCGCGCTCGCCAGCCGCTTGACAAGACTCGCCCCACCCGGCCCCGCCTCAACCGCCGCCACCGCCGTTTCCGCGAGCGCCGCCGCCTCGCCCCACCCGCGCCTTGCAAACCACTCCCGCCGCGCCCGCAGCCCGTCCAGCCGCGGCCACGCCCCCTCCTCGATCGCCCCCTCCAGCGCCCGCACGCACCCCAGCGCTGCGTTGACCCGCTCCTCCGCCTCCGGCGTCCGCACGCCCTCCGGCGGGTTGCGCATCATCGACACAAGGCTGAACCCGCGGTCCACGCCGGCAATGCTCCACGGATCCACCGGCTTGGCGGCGTTGCGCAGGCATGCCAGTTTCGGCCCCAGATGCGGATCGCGCAGCAGCACCTCCCCCGCCGGCCCGTCAAGTTCGCGGACCAGCAGGCCGACCCAGTCGCGGTACGCACGGCACAACTCTTCCCACGCCCCCGCAGCGACGACCGCGCCGCCCTCCCCCGCCTCTTCCTTCAAACTGTTCCCCCGCGCCGTCCCCGACCCCGTTGCCGCTTGCGTCGCCTCCGCGGCCCGGTCCTCCGGCCCCGCCCGCGGGACCTCCGGCCCGCCGGGCCGCGATGCCACGACCGCCGCGATGATGCCCACGGCTCCCACCCCGATCAGCCCCGCCAGCAGCAGCGCCCGCGATCCACCGAACCAGCCGCGTTTCGGCGCCGCGGCGGCGCCCGCGACCGCGCGGGCCGCCTGCCGGCGCACGACGATGTCGCCCCCCTCCAGCGGCTGGCTCGTCAGCCGCCTCGCCGCCTCCGCGAACGCGTCATCCAGCGTGTACGGGATGTCGCTGGTCAGCGGCAGCGCCTTGGGCGTCGCCCGCAGGCAATAAAACTGTGTGCCGACCGGCTGGCCGACCAGCACGTCGGTCCACGGCTGCCCCAGCGGCATGACCAGCATGATCGGCGTCGCCCCGTCCAGCAGCGCCAGCATGAACCGCAGCCACGCCAGCGCGTTCTCCTCCGGGTTCTCGCTGAGCGCCGGCACGCGGATCTGCTGCGGCCGAACCTCCATCAACCGCGACCGCCCCGCCGGCGACGCCGTCCCCAGCCGCGTCTTGCCACCGGCCCCGTGCGCCAGGAACGGCGCCATTTCACGCTCGATCTGGTACAGGATCCGCGCCGGCCCCTCCGGCTGCCCCGCAAACGCCGGGCTTGCCGCCGCCGACGCGATCGCCGACGCCGGCACGCTCAGGTCCGGGACGTCCGGCCCGTCGCCCGACCCCAGCGCCGTCCGCAGTTCGGACCGCACGCCGTCGAGCACCGCGAGCACATCCTGCGCTGTCTGCCCGTCGCGGCAGGCCCGTTCCGCCCGCTCCAGCACCGGCAGCACCCGCCGCAGCGCCCGCTCCACCCCCACGCCCCGGACCTGCACGCACACGACCATCGGGTACTTCGTGCGCCCCTTCCCGTCGCGGCTGGACCACATCCGCGCCACGACCAGGTCCTCCCCCGTCCGCCACACGATCACGTGGGCGAACCCCTCCAGACGCTGCGACTCGTGCAGTTTCTCCCACCCCCCCGAGTCGATCGTCGCGCCGATCCCCTCGACGTACAGCACGCGTTTGAGAAACACCAGCCGGTCCGTCTCCAGGCCGATGTCATCGATGTGGTCGTTCCACCCCGGGTGCTTGCCGAACACGGCGACGTACACGCCCGGCGCATCCCCCGATGCGCCGGCCTGCCCGCCCCCGAGGATTCGTTGCAGCAGCGACTTAATGGCTTCGTCTCCTCATGCGGCGCAGCCCGGCGCCGCAATCACGGGCGGGAACCTCAGTCGGGCCATTCCTCCATCGTGGGCAGCGGACGGTCGAACTCCAGTTTCAGCCACAGCGACAGTTTGATCTCCTGCCCGCCGGCGTTGTACGGCACCACCACCTCCGCCGCCCACGTCTTCGTGTCTCCCGGCGTGACCGGCTTCGCGTCGTACTGGTGCAGCAACTGCAGCGCCCCCCACGGACCGTCGAATGTCAGCGTCGCATCCGGCCGGTCGGCCGCGGCCGCCGCCGAGTAGAAGCACATCCGCACCGCCTCCCCCGCGTAGGCCACCGGCACCGGCGCCTGCCCGGGCCCCGGACGAGACCGCAGCCGCGGCGAGCACGGCGCCTGCCCCTGCACGATGTCCATGTTCGGGAACAACTCTTCCAGCGCCCGCATCCCCTTCTCGGGCGCCCGGTCGGTCAGGATGTGCACGCGGCACTGCAGCACGTCCTTCTCCGTCCGCGGCAGCGCCGACAGCACGCGGTCCACTCGCGCGATCCACGCCCGGTCGGTGTCGTTCAGCAGCGCCAGGCCCATCAGCCGGTCCATCGCCGCGTTGAACTTCTCGCTCCCCGTCGGCCGCGCCACCGTGCCGCCCGCCCCGGCGCCCCCCGTCGCCTCACCGGCACGCACCTTCTCAACCGAGCCCTGCGCGGCCAGCACTTCCGCGACCGTCATCTGCGTCCGGTCGTCCTTCAGCCGGCGCAGCGGGAACCGCGCCGTCCGCTTCAACTCATCCAGGGATGCGCGGGCATCCTGCTCCGCCGCCACCGCCAGCGCCAGCAGCGCCTTGTACGACAGGTCCTCCCAGAACCGCAGCACCAGGTCGCCCGACCCGCCCATGCTCGGCGGCCCCTCGAAGATCGCGTAGTCCCGCTGGAACTCCCCTTTGCGCACCGCGTCCAGCACGACCTTCCGCGCGTCGATCACGCGCTGGTACGCCCCCAGCGTCCGCCACGAGTTGAGCACACGATCGCACGTCTGCGCGAAGATCGCCTCGTTCCCGAGCGTCTTGGCCGCCGTGTCGGCCATCTGCCGCAGCACGACCGACTTCTCCGCCGGGATCGCTTCAGCCGTCTCCGACGCCGCCTGCTGCATCGCCGCCGCGATGTCGCGCAGCCCGCGGTTGAACACGAACCCCTGCGTGATCTGGGCCAACTGGCTCGACATGTCCGTCCACGTCGTCTCAACCACGCGCAGGTCGTGCAACTGCTCCTCCGTCCAGTACCGCAGGAACCGGTCCTGGTACTCCTCCGCGGCCTGGCGCACCGGCGCAAACCGCGGCCGCAGTTCCGCCGCGCGGAACACCCCGGCCGTGGCGTCGTCCGGCCCCAGCGCCTGGCCCACCAGTTTCGCATCGCTCAGGATCGCCGCCGCAATCGTCGGGTGGAACCGCGGATCGAACTCCGCCTTTGTCGCCCCCACCGTCAGCGGGATCGACGGACGCAACTGCGACAACTGACGCTCGCGCGCCACCTGCCCGGCGCGCTCTGCCAGGGCTTCCCCCGACCCCGGCACCGCGCCGAGGAATCGCTCCACCAGCGCCGTCCGCCGCTGCTTGCCCGCCAGCGTCAGCACGTAGCGGCACAACTGCTCCGCGTCGGCGATCCGCTCGTTGGTCTCCGCCGCCCCCGGCGCGCCCTGCGGCAGACGCACGAGCCGCGCCTTGCACACCCCCTCCGCCTCCGTCAGGTCGCGGCTCACGCTCTCCAGCCGCGGCCGGTACTGCCCAAGTTCCACCCCCTGCCCCACGTCGTCCTTCCACAGTTCCGCATCAACCGCCGCGTACGCCTCCACGCGTGCGCGGAACCCGGGCGTTCCCGACGCGGACTTGTCGAGCATCATCGCGTCCAACTTCGCCAACTGCGCCTTCAGTTCCGCGCCTTTGGCGTCGTCCGCCATCAGTTTGTCAAGGCCGCTCTGCAGCGTCTGGCGCAGATCGCGCAGCGCCTGTGCCTTGGCGCCCCCGGGCGGATCCTTCTGTCCCTCGACGGGCTTGACCGCGTCGAGTTCCGCCAGCACGACCTCGTACGCCTCCTTCGCCCGGTCGCGGAACCGGCGCAACTCCTCCTCGTGCGCCCGCACCAGCGAGCGGTCCGCCAGCACCGCGTAGTCCTGCTCGACGCGGGCCGCCGCCTCGCGCACCTTCGCGTACCGCGTGCGCCACGCATCCACCGCGCGCCCATAGTCCGCCGCGCTGAACTCCGTGTCGATCCGCAGCAGTTCGGTCTCGGCGTCCGCCAGCGCCCCCAGCGCCTCGACGAGCCGGTTCACCGCGGCCAGCGACCCCGGCGTCGGCCCCCCCGCCGCCCACGCGGCGTTGAACTGCGCTGCGCCCTGAGCGACGGCGTCGCCCAGCGGCCACACCGCCGCCGGCGGCAACTTGGCGCCGCCTTCCTTCGAATACAGCCAGTCGATCACCCCCTGCAGCGCCGACACGTCCTTCGAGGCGTTCTGCGGCAGCGAGTCGTTCCCCATCGTCGCGTACGCCAGCAGGGGCGCGATCCGCACGGCCTCCTCCGGCTGCTCCTCCAGCACCCGCGCCACGTGCAGCCGCAGGAGTTGCTGGAACGCCGCGCTGGCCTGCTCGGACCACCGGTGCGCCTTCGCATCAGCCCGCACGCGCGTCAGCGCCGCGTCCACCAGCGGGCGGACCACGCTCGCTTCGATCAGCACGCGCGCCGCATCACGGCGCTCCGACCGGAGCAGGTCGCCCGCGATGTCCCCCGTCACCGCCGCCACCGGCCGGAACACCCACGGCACCGGCACCGGCCGCTCCGCCGCGGCGCGGACCTCTTCCGGGAACCGCGCGATCCGCGTCGCGTCCTCGTCGACGTCGAGCTTCTCGAATGCCTTGAGCGATCCGCGGTACTTGAAGTCCTCGTCCTGCGGCAGTTCGCGGAAGATGATCGACCGGAAGTAGTCCTCCGAGCCGTCCACGAAGTTCTCCCCCGCGTCGGCCATGTACACGTCGCGCGTCTGCACCCAGAAGTCCTTGGGCGCCACCACCGCCGACTTCAGCCCGCTGTACCCCAGGTAGGTGAACCCGGTCAGCGCCACCGCCCCGACCGCCGCGGTCCCCATCACAAGCATCTGCCGCTGACGCTGCTGCGCCTTGGTGTTGGTCGCACGCGTGACCAGCCCCTTCTCGCGGAAGACCTTGTGGATGAACAGGTCGCGCAGGAAGTACGCGCGGTCCCGCTCCCACACGCGCCCCTCGGGCAGGCTCTCCACCGGCAGCCCCAGCGCCTCGGCCAGGTCCGCGTCCAGCGCCGAGCCCTCGCGCATCGAGCTGGTGAAGTAGATCCCGCGAAGGAAGAGCGGCTTGGCCGACCACGCCCCCGCGACGAAGATCATCTCCAGGTACCGCCGCAGCCGCGGAGCCAGCTTCTGCAGGCTCTCCGGGAACGCAAACAGCGCGTCCACCTGGTCCGTCCGCCGCGCCGTCGGGTCCTCCGTGTGCACCGGGTCGTACATCAGCCCGTAGCGCCGGCGCATGATCCGCTTGGCCACCGTCTCCAGGTGCTTGTCCACCAGTTCCGGGTTGAACGGCTCGTCCAGCGGTGAGGGGTTCGTCCATCCCAGAATCTGGTGCTGCAGTTGCGGGTCCTTCAGGTCGTCGAAGAACTCGCGGAACCCGTTGATCAGGTCGCACTTGGTGATCACCACGAAGACCGGGAACCGCACACCCAGCGCACGCTGGATCTGGTCCAGTTGCTGCGCGATCTTCCCGCCCTTGCGCTCGATCGCGTCCGCCGTGTCGCGGATCAGGCTCTCCGCCGGGATCACCAGCAACATGCCGTTGATCGGGCAGTTCGGACGCGTCTTCTTCAGGAGCTTGAGGAACTCCTGCCACTCGTTGGTGGTCCCCGGCTCGACCTCCTCGAACATGAGCCGGCCCGCGGTGTCCAGAATCACCGCGTGGTTCGTGAACCACCAGTTCATGTTGATGGTGCCGCCCGCCCCCTGCAGTTGGTCCTGAAGCCCCGGCGGGAAGCCCACGTTGCAGTGCCGGATCGCCTCGGTCTTCCCCGACCCCGGCTCACCCACCAGCAGGTACCACGGCAGGCTGTACAGGTTCTTCCCCGCCGCCCGGAACTTCTCGATCCCGTTCTCGAAGTTCTTGCGCAGGTCATCCAGGCGTGCGCGACGCGCCGGGTCGGAGATCGCCTGCGGCGCCATCGCCCCGCTGCCGGCCAGCGCGCGAGCCATCGGCTCGCTCTTGCGCTTGGCCATGATCTT
>CALAFV010000428.1 GCA_937891445.1 uncultured Phycisphaerales bacterium
CGGTTGGCGAGCTCGGCCACGACCTCCTCGCATTCGCCACGCACCACGATGTCGACGCCGAGTTTCCTGAGCGTCGGCGCCGGCGTTGCGGAGCCGTGCGGGCCGACGGCGATGATTGTCTCAAACCCCGGGGCCGACGAGCCCCGGGCCTTCATCTCCGCCTCCAGCCGCCCCGCGATCTCCAGTTCGGTCTGCCCCGGCCGGATCGTCGGCAGCACCGCCTCCAGCGCCTGCTCCTGGATCCGCACGGCGCGACGGATGAGCGCGATCTCCGTCGGGTCCTTGATCGTCCGCTGCGCGGGGAGAAGACCGTTGGTCTCGACCACGGCCGTGCCGAGTTTCTCCTCGATCGACCGGCGCAGGGCGACGGTCATGTGCTCGGCCTGGATCCCGAGCCGGTCCACCTTCGCCCCGCGGACCACCTCGACCACCGCCTCCAGCATCGACCGCGGCCGGATGAACAGGTCCGCCAGCCCGGCGGCGCGGACGGGCTCCAGTTCCTCCTGATACCGGAAGTCGCTCAGCAGGACGGGACGCGTGGGCGTGTTGCCCGGTGCCGACAGCAGCAGGTAACTATCGCCCCCCAGGAACCCGGTCAGGTACGCGACGTCCTTGGGGTGGGTGATCAGCAGGTGCGAGGCACCCGCTTCGGCGACGGCCGCGGCCAGCCGTTGCTGCCGGGCCCGGTATGGCGCCTCACCCGCGGCCTTTCCGGCGCCGGCGGATGTGCCACGCCCTCGCCGCGCCGGAGGGGCGGGGCGGCGCTGGGAGCGCGAGCGTCGGGTGGCGGTCCGCGATGCCATGTGAGGCGGATGATAGAGCAACGCGGGGCAGGAAGTCGGATCGCACCCTCCGCCGGTACACTCCGTCAGGGATGGATTCGGTCAAGCGCGGCCATGCTCGGCGCGGCAACGAGCGCCCGCCGGGTGAGCGGGGGCTCTGGATCGTCGCGGGCCTGCTCGCGGCGACACTGGTTATCGTGGTCGGCGTGCCCGCCGCGGCGGTCGTGGCGGGGCTGGTGCGGACCATCGCCAGCGCGGGTCAGGCCGCCAAGGTCTCCGCTGGGCTCTTGGTTTCCACCGCGGCACACGCCTTGGGCATCGCCGTCCTGGCGACGGCACTGGCCTGGCCCGCGGCGTGGATGCTGCGCCGGTCGCGCCGGCCCGCGCTCGCGGGTGGGCTGATCGCCGTGCCCCTCCTGCTCCCCCACTACCTCGCCTATGCCGCACTGAACTTGCTCCGCGCCCCGCGCACACCCCTGGGCGACTGGCTTGCGCACCAGCCACCGTGGGCGTCCATTGCCTTTGGCAAGACGATCGCGGTCATCGGGCTGGCCATGTGGGCGTGGCCGCTCGCCGTATTGGTACTTACCCCGGCCGTACGCGCCCTGCCGCGCGAGACGATCGAAACGCTCGAACTCGACGGCGCGGGGAGAGCGTGGCCGCTGCGCCGCACAGCGCATCTGGCCCGGATGCTCCGCGGTCCCCTTGTGCTGGCCGTTGCCGTTATCACGCTGGTGATGCTCGGCTCGGCTGTCCCGCTTCACGTTGCGCAAGTAAGCACTGCCGCGACAGAACTGTGGCTGGCGCTCAATCTCTCACCCGACCCTGCCGCCGCATGGTGGAAGGCGTGGCCTCTGATGCTGATCGCCCTCGGCGCGGCTGTGGTGGCCGCACGCTGGGCGCCCGCCGGGATGGGCAGTGTCCCGGCCGGCGCTGTGGAAACCACAGGCCGGCGCTTGCCCGGTGCGGGGACTGCCGCGGTCTGGTTGCTCTCCGTGGGCATCCCCATCGCCCTCTTCGCCACAAGCCTGCACGCCCCCGGCGAAGCGCCGTCGCTCCACCAGGCACGCCTCATGAGCGAGTCCTTCTGGCGCGTGAGCGGCGAGGCGGTCGCGGCCAGCGCTCGCCACGCGGCGGG
>CALAFV010000429.1 GCA_937891445.1 uncultured Phycisphaerales bacterium
GGATCTACGTGAACCCGTCGAGCGTGGTCGGGTCGATCGGCGTGGTCGGCGGGAAACTGGCGCTGGGGGGGCTGATGGAGAAACTGAAGATCAACGTCGTCGGGCGCGGGCGGGGGCCGATGGCGTCGATGTTCAGTTCGACGGCGCCGTGGACCGAGGCCGAGCGGGCGATGGTCCGCGAGCGGATGACGGAGACGTACAACCTGTTCGCCGCGCGGGTGACGCAGGGGCGGCCGGGGATCGACCTGTCGAAGACGGCCGAGGGGCGGCTGTTCACGGGCGACCGGGCCGTTGAACTGAAGATGGCCGACCGGATCGGGACGATCGACGACGCCATCGCGGACCTCGCGGCGGAACTGGGCCTGAGGGACGGGGCGTACGACGTGCTGGATTACCCGGCGCCCAAGAGTTTCGGCGAACTGCTGGAGGACATGTTCGGCGGGTTTGCGACGGCCGGCGCCCCGGTTCGCGGCGGAGCGGACGGCGGCCTGCTGGCGCAGGCGGCGGGCGTGCTGGAGCCGCTGCTGGGCGAGGCGGGGTGGGCGCAGGTCCGGGCGAGCCTTCGGGCGCTGATGGAACTGCGGCGCGAGCCGGTGCTGCTGGTCAGCCCGCGCGTGCTGATCGTGCGGTGACGGCGGGCCCGCGGCGGCGGCGGCGGGTTGCGAGCAGGGCGAGGACCGGGGCGGAGAGGGCCGCGGCGACCGGGGTCGGCACCTGCTGGACCAGTCTGATGTTCGTGTCGAGCCACAGTTCCGAGCGGCTGGAGTGACGCTCGGCGAAGAAGAGGGCGAAGGTGTAGGTGTCGCCCGGCGTGAGGCCCAGGTCGTCGAGGCTGACGGTGCCGGTGCGCCGCGGGTGGACGCCGCCGAGGTCCAGCGCGAGGCGGTTGTCGACGTAGATCCAGATGTCGTCGTCGCCGCCGGCGGTGATGAACTGGCCGGGCTCGTAGATGAACGCGGTGCGGAGTTCGAAGGTGAAGTGGTAGTTGTGGGCGCGGCCCTCGTTGCCCAGGAGTTGGCCGTCGGCGGGGAAGAAGTCGCTGTCGCGGAAGGTGAGAATGCCGGAGCCGGCGGCGGTCTCGGTCAGCGTGATGCGGTGCTCCATCTTGAACTCGGCCGCGGGGTCGAACCAGCGGGCGAAACTCTCGTGGCTGGCGATGGAGCCGGCGCCGGGGGTCCAGCCGCCGGGGGCGAGGTTGAGCGTGGGAACGCCGCTGGGGCCGAGCGTCGGGGAGACGAGGCCGGAGCGAAGGCCGGTGATGTCGCCCTCGAAGTCGCGGCCGTCGGCGGTGAAGTCGCGGACGACGCCGGTGAGCGTGATGGAATCGGCCGAAGCGACGGATGCGGCGGCGGCGAGCAGGGCCACGGCGGGCAGAGAGCGGTGCATTCGGCGACCTCCTTGCGGGCTGAGGGACAGCGTCCGGGTCGGCCGCGCGCACGGGGCGAGGCCGCTGCACTAAGAGATACACCACGGCCCGGTGTGGTGCCGTTCATGAGCGGGTTTATGCCGCGAATGAAGCCGGTTCACCCGGAGATGTGCGTCGCGTCCTGCGGGGAAGCGAGGAAGATGACACGGCCATTGTCGGCGGGGCGGCGCCCGGCGATGCAGTCGGCGATGACGGCGGCGACGTCGTCGGGGGTGAGGCAGGCGGAGCGGGGGATCTGCTCTTCGGTGAAGATCGAGCGGAGCATGGGGGTTTCCACGGCTCCGGGGGCGACGGCGAAGGCGCGGATGTTGTGCTCGGCGCCCTCCTTGGCGCATGAGAGGGCCATCAGGTTCACGGCGGCCTTGGCGGCGGCGTAGGCGAAGAAGCCGGGGAAGGGGTCGTGGGTACCCATCGTCGAGAGGTTGACGATGCAGCCGCCGCGCTGGCGGATGAAGATGGGCCAGGCGCGGGCGATGGCGCAGGCGGGGCCGATGGCGTTGGTGCGGTAGACGCGGTCGATGATCTCGGGCGTGGTGTTCTCGATGGAGAGCAGGGGGGCGTAGCCGGCGTTGTTGATGAGGGCGTCGAGGCGGGCGAAGCGCGAGACGGTGGCGTCCACGACGGCGGCGGCCTGGGCGGAGTCGGCGATGTCGGCGGCGAGGACGGCGGGGTCGTGCGGCGGCGCACCGGGCTGGGCGCGGGCGAGGTCGGCGGTCTGGCGGAGTGACTCTTCGCGGCGGCCGACGAGGGCGAGGCGGTATCCGTCGCGCGCGAGGCGCAGCGCCAGAGCGCGGCCGATGCCGGAGCCGGCGCCGGTGATGAGCGCGACGGGGGCGGCGGCGGGGACGGTGTGAGCGGGCATCGGAGGAGGGTATCAGTGACGCTCGGGCGGGGCGGGGGGCCGCATGCCCGGGCGCGAGCCGGACGCACGCTAGACTCCCGGCCATGTGGTGGACGCGGGCGCTGGTGGCGGTCGGGCTGGCGGTGGTGCTGGGGGTGCCGTTCCTGGTGCGGCGCGCGGAGGTGGCGGATGAGGGGAGCGCGGCGGGGGCGAGGACGTTGATCGTCGTCACGCCGCACGTGGAGCAGATCCGCAGCGAGTTCTCGTGGGCGTTCGACCGGTGGCACCGGCGGACGTACGGCGAGCCGGCGGCGATCGACTGGCGGGCGGTGGGGGGGACGAGCGAGATTCTGCTCCAGTTGCAGGCGCAGTACACCGCGGCGGCGAGCGCTGGGTTGATCACGGTGGACGCGGAGGGGCGGGCGAGCGCTGCGCCGGGGACGATCGGATTCGACGTGATGATGGGGGGCGGGACGTACGAGCACGGGCGGCTGAAGCGCGGGGTGAGCGTGCGCATCGGGGACCGGGACGTGCGGTTCTCGATGTCGGCGCCGGCGGGGTTCCCGCAGGAGCGGCTGGACGAGTGGTACGGGGAGAACCGGATCGGGAATCAGCCGCTGTACGACCCGGAGCAGCACTGGCTGGGGACGGCGCTGTCGGGGTTCGGGATCGTGTACAACAGGGATGTGCTGAAGGAACTGGGGCTGGAGGAGCCGGAGCAGTTCCGTGACCTGACGGACGGCCGGTATGCGGGGATGCTGGCGCTGGCGGACCCGCGGCAGTCGGGGTCGGTGACGACGACGTACGAGTCGATCCTGAACAAGGAGGGATGGGAGGAGGGGTGGCGGATCTTGCGGGAGTTGTGCGCCAACGCGCGGTACTTCGCGACCAGTTCGGTGCGGCCGCCGGTGGATGTGAGCCAGGGGGACGCGGCCGCCGGGCTGGCGATCGACTTCTACGGGCGCGGGCAGGCGCAGGCGGTGCAGCGGCCGGGGCAGAGCCCGGAGGAGTGCCGCGTCGGGTATGTGGATCCGAAGGGGGCGGTGTACATCGATGCGGACCCGGCGTCGATCCTGCTCGGGGGGCCGGACCCGGAGTTGGCGCGGCGGTTCCTGGAGTTCTGCCTGACGGAGGAGGCCCAGGCGCTGTGGCAGATGCGGGCGACGGAGACGGAGGCGGGGAAGAACAACCCGAGGCTGCCGACGGGGGAGGTGATGGGCCCGCGGCGGTACGAGTTGCGCCGGATGCCGGTGCGGCGGGTGATGTACGACAAGTACGGGGGGTACTTCGTCGATCAGGCCAGTCCGTTCGAGGCGGCGGCGGAGTTGCCGCAGCGCGGGTGGCGGGACTCGATCGCAGTGATGATGGGGGCGTTCGGGATCGACACGTCGGAGGAGTTGCGTGAGGCGTGGCGGGTGTTGCGGGCGGCGCGGGCGGATCCTTCGTTCCCGCCGGATGTGCTGGCGGAGATGGAGCGGGCGTTCTACGCGATGCCGCCGCATGAGTTGAGGGATGGGCGGGTGGTCGTGTTCTCGGAGGAGACGTTCGGGGCGATCTCGGAGGACACGAAGCGGTGGAGGGATCCGGAGCGAGCGGGGCGGGCGAGGATCCGGTACACGGAGTTCTTCAGGGGGCAGTATCGGCGGGTGGTGGAGTTGGGGCGGGGGCGGGGTTGACACACGAGAGTGGGAAGGGGCGAAGAGGAGGAGACCCGGGGATTCGCGTAGGAAAGGGAGAAGGAAGGAGAGGGGGAGGCGCTTATCCCCGGCTTGACTGCATGAACACGACTGCGAGTGAACCAGTGCTGGCGAAGATCGTGGCGACGCTCGGGCCGGCGAGCGATTCGCCGGAGGTCGTCCGGCGGCTGATCGAGGCGGGGGTGAGTATCTTCCGGCTGAACTTCTCGCACGGGTCGCCGGAGGAACATGAGCGGCGGCTCAAGGTTGTGCGTGAGGCCGCGCGGGAGGCGGGGCGCGAGGGCGGGGTGGCGGTGCTGGGGGACCTTCAGGGGCCGAAGATTCGCGTCGGGGAGGTGCCGTCCGCGGAGGACGGGGGGCTGGCCGTCGCGATGGGGGACGACGTGCTGATCTCGGCGGCGGCGCAGCGGGCCGAGCGGCTGAGCCCGACGTGCGTGCTGCTGCCGACGGAGTACGCCCCGCTGGTGCGGGAGGCCAGGCCCGGGCACCGGGTGCTGATCAACGACGGGGCGGTGCGGATGCTGGCGGTGGAGCCGGCGCCGTCGGACTCGTCGGATGTGCTGCGCTGCCGCGTGATGTGCGGGGGCGTGATCAGCAGCCGCAAGGGGATCAACCTGCCGGACAGCGACGTCTCGGCGCCGGCGGTGACCGAGCGCGACTGGGAGTGGGTGGCGTGGGCGGTGGCGCACAACGTGGACTTCCTGGCGCTGTCGTTCGTGCGCCGGGCGGCGGAGGTGCGGGAGTTGCGGGCGCGCCTGGCGGGGATGTGCAGCGCGAGGCCGGAGACGGACGAGCGGGGTGAGGGCGGGTCGATGATCCCGGTGATCGCCAAGATCGAGAAGCCGCAGGCGCTGGCGGAGATAGACGCGATCGTCGAGGCGGCGGACGGGATCATGGTCGCGCGCGGGGACCTGGGGG
>CALAFV010000430.1 GCA_937891445.1 uncultured Phycisphaerales bacterium
CCGCCACGCCGCCGGCTGTGGCGCAGGTGGTGGAGGTGGGGGTGTTCGGTGAGGGGGGGCTGAATCCCGTGAGCGTGCTCGCCGGCGCCGCGGAGGTCCTCCCGCGCAACGGGCCTCCGCGCACCGGCGGGGTATCGGGCGAGCCTTCCACCCAGGCGGGGGGCGTCTCGGCGGCGATCAGCGTGATGGTGCTGCTGACGGTGCTGACGCTGGTGCCGTCGATCATGCTGATGTGCACATGTTTCGTGCGCATCATCGTGGTGCTGGGGCTGCTGAAGCAGGCGATGGGGACGCAGCAACTGCCGCCGCCGCAGGTGATCACGGGGCTGGCGCTGGTGATGACGCTGCTGGTGATGGCGCCGACGCTGGAGCGGATCGACCGCGAGGCGCTGGCGCCGTACCGGGCGGGGGAGGTCGCATCGTACACGGACCTGTGGGACCGGGCGAAGTCGCCGGTGCGGGACTTCATGTTCGACCAGATCGAGGCGACGGGGAACTGGTCGAGCCTGTACATGGTGCTCAACTACCGGGGCGTGGACACGAGCCGGCCGGAGAGACTGACGCGGGGGGACGTGGACATGCTGTCGCTCGTGCCGGCGTACATGCTGAGCGAGTTGAAAACGGCATTCCTGATGGGGTTCCGGATCTACCTGCCGTTCCTGGTGATCGACATGGTGATCGCGAGCCTGCTGATCTCCATGGGCATGATGATGCTGCCGCCGGTGCTGATCAGCCTGCCGTTCAAGTTGCTGCTGTTCGTGCTGGTGGACGGGTGGCAGTTGATCGTGGGGAGCCTGATGTCGAGTTTCGTGACCGGTAATGCGGCCGCGACGGTGGCGGCGGGAGGCGGGGCATGATGTACGACGAGGCGACGGTGGAACTGGTGCGGTCGGCGCTGATCCTGACGCTGAAGGTGGCGGCGCCGATCCTGGCGGCGGGGGTGGTGATCGGCCTGGTGGTGAGCATCGTGCAGGCGGTGACGTCGATTCAGGAGCAGACGCTCACGTTCGTGCCGAAGATCGCGGGGATGGTGCTGGTGACCATTCTGCTGCTGCACTGGATCGTGAAGTGGATGCTGGAGTTTGCGGCCGAGATGTTTTCGCTTGTGTAGGACGCAGGAAAGAGGAAGCAGGAGAGACAGGGCTTGAAGAGAGGGGGCGTGGAGTGGCAGGTCGGGAGAACAGGGCGGGAGACGGAGAGCCAGGCTCTTTCAACCTCTGTGGTCTTCGTGTTCTCTGTGGTGAGATGGGGTCTGCTGATGGAGCCGGCGCGTGGATGCACTCGTGAACCTGCTGGGGCAGCATGCGGCCGCGTGGCTGCTGGTGCTGGCGCGGGTTGGCGGGGTGTTTCTGTATGCGCCGCTGCTGAGCAGCGCATCGGTGCCGGTGCAGGCGCGGGCGCTGCTCGCGTGTGCGCTTGCGGCGGCGCTGTACCCGGCGCTGCTTGGGGCGGGGATGGCGCCGCTGGGAGCGGTGGACCTGGCGACGATGGGGGTGCTCGTGCTGGGGGAGGTGCTCGTCGGGCTGGTGCTGGGGGCGATGGCGGCGATCCCGGTGCTGGCGGCGCAGGTGGCCGGCGTCATCATGGGGCAGCAACTGGGGCTCGGGCTGGCGACGGTGTACAACCCGACCTTCGACACCGACAGCGACGTGATGGGGGAGTTGCTGATGTACCTGGCGCTGGGGATCTTCATCGCCGCGGGTGGGCTGGAGGTGGTGCTGATCACGCTGGCGCGAACGTACGAGCGGGTGCCGGTGGGGGGGATGCTCGGGGCGGAGATGGGCTCGGCGCTGGGGGTGGTCGTCGGGCTGCTGCGGTCGGGGTTCGAACTGGCGCTGCGCGTGTCGGCGCCGGTGCTGTGCATCCTGACGGTGGAGACGCTGGCGTCGAGTTTCATCATGCGGACCGTGCCGCAACTGAACGTGCTCACGATCGGGTTTGCGGTGAAGGTCGTGATCGGGATGGGGGTGCTGGTGGCGGCGCTGTACGCGGTGGGGGATGCGGTGGGTGGAGAGGTTGAACGGGGGTTGAGAGCGGTGCTGATGTGGGGAGCGGGGGAGTAGGGCGCGGAGGAAACAGGAAACAGGAAACAGGAAACAGGTGGGGGCAGGAGTCGTTGTGGCGGAGGATCTTGGGGAAAAGACGGAACTGCCGACCGCGAAGCGTCGCGCCGATGCGCGGGCGAAGGGGCAGGTTGCGCGCAGCCCGGAACTGGGCGTGGCGCTCGATCTGATCGGGGGGCTGGCGCTGCTGGCGGTGCTGGGGCCGGCGATCGTCGCCGGGTGTGCGACGCTGCTGCGGGCGCACCTGGGCGCGGGGGCGGAGGGAGATGGGGGGCTGCTGGACGCGGTGCGGACGGAGAACCTTGGCGGGGTGATCCTGCTGGCGGCCAAGAGCGCGGCGTGGATCGCGGGGCCGTTCGTGCTGCTGATGTTCGTGATCACCGCCGCGGCGAACTTCGTGCAGGTCGGGCCGCTGCTGACGGCCGAGCCGCTGCGGCCGAAACTGGAGAACCTCAGCCCGCAGCGCGGGCTCAAGAAGATCTTCGGCAAGCGCAACGTCATCCGCACGACCGTCGGGATCGCGAAACTCGCGGCGGTGGTGCTGACGGCGTCGCTGGTGGTGCGGTCGGAATCGACCACGATCGCGGGGCTGGCGCTGCTGGAACTGGGGCCGGCGGTGCACACGGCGCTGGGCATCATCGTGCGGCTGCTGATCTGGCTGCTGGCGCTGGTGCTGGTGCTGGGTGTGATCGACTGGTGGTACCAGCGGTGGCAGTTGACGCAGGACCTGAAGATGACCAAGCAGGAGGTCAAGGACGAACTGCGGTCGATGGAAGGGGACCTGACGACCAAGGGACGCCGGCTGCGGATGGCGCGGAAACTGATCATGCAGCGGATGGCCCAGGCCGTGCCGCAGGCGGACGTGGTGGTGACCAACCCGACGCACTTCGCGGTCGCGATCAAGTACGACGCGGCGACGATGGAGGCGCCGCGGGTGGTGGCGAAGGGGGCGGACTGGATGGCGTTCCGGATCCGGGAACTGGCGGCGGCGCACGGCGTGCCGATCGTCGAGAAGCAGCCGCTGGCGAGGGCGCTGTACGCGAAGGTGGAGGTGGGGCGGCAGATCTCGCCGGAGTTCTATGAGGCGGTGGCGGAGATCCTGGCGTACGTGTACCGGCTTGAGGGTCGGGCGGCGTGAGGCGGAGGAGAGGTTGCAGAAAAGCACAGAGATGAGGGGGTAGGGGGGTGGGACCTATAGGTCCCATGGGTCATAGAGGTCCTATG
>CALAFV010000431.1 GCA_937891445.1 uncultured Phycisphaerales bacterium
CGCGCCCGAAGCCCCGGCCCCGGACCTCCCCGCAGCACCCGCGGCAGAACCCGAAACTGTGCCGACGCCCCGCGTCGAGGCGCCGCCGGTCGTCGTGACCGCCTCCGCGCCGCCGCCGATCCCCGCCGGCGGGCTCAGCCGCGAGGAGGCGCAGCGCCGGCTCGACGAACTGCGCGAGCGCTACGAGCGCGACGCCCCGCACAAGAAGTTCGTCACGGCCCACACGAAGATCGTCTTCGGCGAGGGGGATCCGCGGGCGCGGCTGATGTTCATCGGCGAGGCCCCCGGGGCCGACGAGGACCGGACCGGCCGCCCGTTCGTCGGTCGCGCCGGCCAACTGCTGGACAAGATGATCGTGGCGATGGGCCTCAAGCGCGAGCAGGTCTACATCGCAAACGTCCTCAAGACCCGGCCGCCGAACAACGCGACGCCCACGAAGGAGGAGGCCGCGCTGTGCGCCCCATACCTCTTCGAGCAGATCGCGATCGTGAGCCCGGAGGTGATCGTCACCCTCGGCCTGCCGGCGACGCGGACGATCCTGAGCACGGAAGAGACGATGACGCGGCTGCGGGGCAAGTGGGGGTCGTTCACGCCGCCGCTGGGGCTGGCCCCCGGGGCCGAGCCGATCCCGGTGATGCCGACGTACCACCCGGCCTTCCTGCTGCGGTCTTATACCCCGGACAACCGGGCCAAGGTCTGGTCGGACCTCCAGAAGGTGATGGACCGGCTGGGCCTCCGGCCCCCCGCGAAGGGGGCCGAGAACCCCTAGGTCGGCGCCCCCTCAAAATGGGGAGAGGACGCCCCTGGCGGACCCGCCAGCGGGGCTCGCGCCTGGTGCAGCCGGGATTTTGGTCCGACAAAGGAACCACATCCCTTCCGCGCCTGAATAGGCATGTGCCGGGTCGCCGCTCGACGCGGCTGGCCGGCAGTTCAGACCCCCACGAGACCCGGCGCCTGGCTTCGTGCTTGGCGCTGGGTTTTTTCTTTTGCTCGGCGCGGGGTCAGCCGCCCCTGGCGGGCGGCTCGGACGGGGTGGCCTCGCCAGCCGCGCCCGGCGGGTTGGCGCGCCGGAAGGTGAGCGGGGTGTCGGGCGGGAGTTCGACGATCTTCGTGGCCTCCCAGTGGCCCTTGGGCTCCCACCAGACGGCGAAGGTGAGTTCGACCTTGTCGCCCGGCTCGATCCCCTCCAGCGAGACGCCCTCGGCGAGCGGGAAGGGCATCACCATCGCGTGCATGCCGACGACGGCGCCGGTCGAATCGACGAAGTTGTCGATCGCCTCGTGGCGGACCTCCAGCGGGGTGCGCTTCTCGGGGTTGGGCAGGGCCTCGACGATGCCGCGGACGGTGTAGATCGCCGACGGCTGGCCGCGGCTGGCCGTCGGCTCAGTGCGGTTGCAGGCGGTCGAGGCGAGAGATGCGAAGGCAAGGCAGACGGCCACGAGCGATCGGTTCATGGCGCAACCGTAGCGGGTGCGGGATGGACCCACGTTGGGGATCGGCTGGGATGAGTAGGGGGAGGGGGGGTCAGGCGCCCTTGATCTGGATGTAGTCAGCGACGGACTTGAAGTCCGCGGCCAGATCGGGGGTCCAGGGCATGGTCCACGTCTCGCCCGCGGCGACGCGGACGATCTTGCCGACCCGCTTGCGGCTGGTCCAGTCGCGGTTGCCGCGGTTGTAGACCAGAAGGTTCTGCATGCGGTTGCGGTGGGCCTTGCGGAGGGCCCGCTTGGTGGCGGGGTCCTTGCGCATGAGGCGCATGATCGTCTGCTGGCGGTCTTCGGTCCGCGGGGCCTTGACGATGGTGCACTGGATCATCTGGCCGGGCTTGAGCGTGTCGATCATGGTCGGGCCTCGCGGGGCCGCTCTGCCGTAAGCATGGCTTGAGCGGGGAAAACGGGACCCGAAGTTTAGCCGTCCACAGCGGCGGGTCGAGGGCATCAGGGGTGCCGAGTCGGCATGCCGCCGCGGAGCGGCGGGCCACCCGGGGTCACCCGGCGGGGCCACCCGGAAGGGGCGGCTACGATCGCCCTCCATGAACCCCCCCTCAAGCCCGGCTCCCTCGCAGCCCAAGTTCGATCCCTCCGCCTCCCACATGGTTCGGCCGCGGCTGCGCCCGGTGCGGGGCTTCCCGCTCCAGGCCCAGGGGCCGGACGGGAAGCAGGTGACCCTGCTGGGGCTCGCCGACGCGCGGCAGATCTCCGACAAGGTCGTCGCCACGGTGCCGGCGGCCCAGTTCATCCTGCCGCTGATGGACGGGACGCGGGACCTCGACCAGATCACCGCGGAGGTCGGGCGGGGGCTGACGCGGCCGGTGCTCGAGGCCCTGGTGGCCCAACTGGACGATGCCGGCCTGCTTGAGGGGCCGACGTTCGACGCCATCCTCCGGAAGGTTCGGGAGGATTTCGACTCCATGCCGGTTCTGCCGCCGGCGAGCACGGCGGCCTTTGCGGACGCGGTCGCGGTCCAGAAACTGGGCAAGGACGCCACCGACGAGCAGAAGGCCGAGCACGCCCCGGCGGCGCTGCGCGAGGTCTTCGAGGCGTTCATCGCCAGGGCGCTGGAGCGCAACGCCAAGCCGGCGTTCACGGGGCTGCCCAAGGCCGTCGTCACGCCGCACCTGGACTATCCGCGCGGCTGGTCCAACTACGCGGGGGTGTATGGGCGGCTCCGCGGCGTGGAGCGGCCGGCCCGTGTGGTGATCCTGGGCACGAACCACTACGGCCAGTGCACCGGCGTCTGCGGGTGCGACAAGGGGTTCTCCACGGCGCTGGGCGTCTGCGAGATCGACGGGCCGATGCACGAGTTCATGCGGTCCCGTCTGGGGGACACGCTCTTCGAGCACCGCTTCGATCACGAGCGCGAGCACTCGATCGAACTGCAGATCCCGTGGATTCAGCACATCTTCGGCCCCGACAGCGGGGGGAAGCACGTGCCGGTCTTCGGCGTGCTCGTGCACGACCCGGCGGTGAACAACGGCGAGCCGTACGACGGCAAGGGAATCGGCCTCAAGCCGTTCGTCGATGCGCTCAAGGAGGCGATCGCGACGCTGCCGGGGCCGACGCTGGTCATCAGTTCCTCGGACCTCTCGCACGTCGGCCCGGCCTTCGGCGACCAGCAGGCGCTGCTGGGCGAGGATGAGAAGGTGGTGCAGTTCCGCTCCGGCGTGGTCAAGCACGACCAGGAGATGCTGGGTCTTGTGCAGCAGAACAAGCCCGCGGAACTGATCGCCGCGATGGCGTGGCAGCAGAACCCGACTCGCTGGTGCTCGACGGGCTCGCTGGCCGCGACGCTCATGGCGACCGAGCCGTCGGAGGTCGAACTCATCGACTACTCCGCCGCCATCGACTCGCAGGGGATGGCGATGGTGTCGAGCGCGGCGATGGTGATGCGGTAATCTGTTCCCGCCTCGCCGGCGTGGGGTGGGCTGGGTGAAACCCGGAAGGGGGACGGGCGTACAACCTCGGGGCGACCTTTCCGCTATCTTCTTGGGGTCCCCCCAGGAACGAGGAATCGACATGAAGCGAGTCGCGCGTGGCGCCGTCCTGATCGTCTGCTGTGCCGCCGCCTCCCTGGCCATCTCCTGCTCGCAGCGCTCGCAGCAGAGCGCCTCGATCCAGGCGCCCCGCCCGGCCCCGACGATCGACGTCCCGACGATGGCCGACGACAAGCCGCGGGATTACGCCGGGCTGCACAACGTCGTTGCGTACCACGACGGCTACTACTCCGGCAGCGCCCCCGAGGGGGACGAGGGGTTCGACACGCTCGCCGCGATGGGGATCAAAACGATCATCAGTGTGGACGGCGCCGAGCCCGAGATTGAGCCGGCCAGGGCCCGCGGCATGCGGTACATCCACCTGCCGATCGGCTACAACGGCTTCGACGAGAAGCGGAAACTGGAACTGGTGCGGGCCAGCCGCGACGCGATGCGGGAAGGGCCGGTTTACGTGCACTGCCACCACGGCAAGCACCGCAGCGCCGGCGCGGCGGCGACGGTCGTCGCGAGCCTTGGGCTGGTCGATCCGGCGGCGGCGGTCGAGCGCATGAAGGTTTCGGGGACGGCGCCGAACTACAAGGGGCTCTACGCCTGCGCGGCGGGGGCGACGGTGCTCGCCGCCGACGTGGTGGACGCCGTGCCGGCGGACTTCCCGGAGGTGGCGCGTCCCGCGGGGTTCGTCAAGGGGATGGTCGAGATCGACCACGCCCTGGAGCACCTGCGGCTCATCGAGAAGGCCGGTTGGAAGGTCCCGGAGGACCATCCGGACCTGGTGCCGGCCGCGGAGGCGGGGCGGCTGGCGGACCTGTTCCGCGTGCTGGCCGAGGGCGAGCGCGTGAAGGCCGAGCCGCCGGACTTTGCCGCGGGGATGCGCGAGAATGGCGCCCGGGCGCAGGTCCTCGAGGACATGCTGGCCGCGGGCGAGACCGATGCGGCCAAACTGTCCGAGCAACTGAAACTCGTCGCGGCGTCCTGCAAGGACTGCCACGCCAAGCACCGTGACTGAGCCGGGAGCGGACGCAGCCGGCGGCGTGAAGGGGGGCGCGTGAGCATCTCCGGGTACAGCGATGCGGTGCTGGTGGCCCTGGGCGTGGTGCTCATGGTGGCCGGGCTGACGCTGCTGCTGGCCCGGCCGGAGGTCAGTCGCGGGCCGTTCCGCGCGGCGCGGGAGGCAGCGCACGCGCTGCTCAGCCGGTGGATGAGCGAGCCGACGCGGCTGCTGATCTCGGTTGTCCTGCTCGTGGTCGGGTATCACTTCCTGGCCTGGGCGGCGCCGGCCGGGTGGGACCCGGTGGCGGTGCCGCGGCAGCGGTGGCTGGTGGTCGTGGGGGTGGGGGTGGCCGTCGTGATCCTGTCGTTTGCGATGGACCGGGCCGGCGTGGTCGGGTCTCGCACGTGGCCGGGCGCCGGCGGTGGGGGGCCGGCGGAATCACCGGGGCAGGCCCGGGATGACCGGGACCGCGATTCGAGCGACGAAGAAGAGTCGTGAGGGACGCGGTGGGGTGTGGGGACGGCTGCCGAAGTTGACGTCCGCGGCCGCTCATGGTGCAATGCTCCGCCCCGCGTCCGGTCCCTGCCCGTCTCTCGAAGACGGACAGAGGCGTCCGGAGCGGCCGGAACTCCCCTCTGCGCCGGTCCGTATCGACGTTCCGGTGTGTGGTGCCCCTTTTGCCTCCCCGCGCGGGCCAGTCCGCGGCGAGGTGAGCGGGGCCGGTGGACGGGGGATGGCGGCCGGCCACAGAGAAGAAGCGGGGAGGGGCCGGGGCGGGCGCCGGGCGTTGCGCGGTGAGCATTGGCCACGGGGCGGGAACAAGGACCACGGGAGGGGACCGGAGGGAGGGGGGGCGGGGGGGGGGGGGCGCGAGGG
>CALAFV010000432.1 GCA_937891445.1 uncultured Phycisphaerales bacterium
CGGGGCATGACGCATCGAGCCGACCCCGCCGCGCCGACGAGATCATGTTCTTTGTCACCGGCGACTTCGTGACCAAGCGCCCCCCCGCGATCCCCGATCGCGTGGCCCGGGCGCCCGCGGCGAGGATCTACATCGGGCACGGCCTGCGGCGCGATCCCAAGCACCCCGCCTACGCCGCGCCGGTGCAACTCGACGACGACAACACGACCACGCGCCTCGCCGTCGCTCCGCCCCTGACGCTCGGGATGAGCGGCCCCAACGGCACCGTGGGACCCAACCAGGCCGCCGCGGAGTGGACGCTGCTCCGCCATGTGACGCTCCTGACGCCGCCGAACCCGGCGAAGATGGACGGCGTCGTCCCCGGGCTCCCCGGCTCGCCCTTGCAGAACACGCGTCTGCTCGATGGGATGTGGCAGATCGCGGGCCAGCCGGCCGTGCGCTCGATCTTCCGGTCGTTCAACGGCGGCGCTGAGAGCGCCTACAGCGGTTTCGCCCCTCACGCGGACGAAGTGCTCCATCGCGGGCTGGTGAACCTGCCCAACGAGGGCCCCAGCTTCGGGTGCGGTGCGATCGACATCGCCACGACGGACCTGACGGAGATCCGGGCGCTGATCCACGCGGCGACGACGATCAACGACCCGGCCACAGGGTGGCGCGGCGGGCTGCCGGGGGACCTCGACGCTCGGAAGGCCATCGAGATCCAGGACAACATGATGGCAGGATGGCCGACGAGGGTCCCGCGTGTCGTCCAACTGATCCCGGGGACCCTGGTCGGCTCGGCAGTGGAGATCATGCAGGCATGGATGCGCGATGCCCTGCCGGTGGACTCCGATGCGCCCACGCTGGGGTCCAGCAACGACCGGGGAGGGCGGATCCGCTACGAGCCCGCGCCGCCGAACCCGCTGTGCCTCGACATTCCCGGCGCCGGTGCGACGTTCACGCCGCCCGGAGCCGCCGGGCAGTCCGTCCAGCGGGAGATGGAGCGGGCGGACCAGCTCATGCTCTCGGCGCACAACTTCGTGCCTGGTTGCAGTGAGTTCATTGTGGAGTGGTCGTGGGGCGACACCTATCCGAGCAACGACCCGAGGGTGGGGCAGATCATCTGGCACGGGCTGGAGCGGCAGGTCGACATTGACGGCAACGGGCGATCCTCGAATCAGCTTGAGGAGAGGATCGCGACCACGTACATCGACGCGATCACGCCGTTCAGGCAGCGGTTCGTGCGCCGGGATGGGTCTATTGGGGAGCGGGTAGTGCCGGGGCTACTGGTCAACACCAACGGGGAGGGCACCGGCTACCCGGGGACTGACGGACTCGACAACATCCAGTACAACTACTTCGGCTACATCAACCCAACCTACGAGCCCGCCGGGAACCCGGACGATCCCACCGACCCGCCGCCGGTCCCGAACCCGGGCCTCCTCGTTGATGTCAACGGCAACGGCCGCTACGACCCGAACGACGGCGACAAGTACAACGACCCCGAGGTGATCCCCTGGCCGTGGCCGCGCCTGATCCGGATCACGATGAGCCTCGTGGACCCCTCGGACCCGACGATCGAACAGACGTACCAGTTCATCTTCGACCTGCCGGGGGATCCTATGGACCCACGGTATTGAGTGTCCGCGGCCCGGCGCGGGCCGCTCGGGGGAAGCGGGACGGGGGAGCGGGGGGGGGGCGAGAGCGGGGACGGAGGCGGGCGAGGGGAAGGAGCATCGCTCATGGCGAGGCGTCTGGCTCAGCGTGGTGACCGGGATCGCGGGGCGGGTGTCTTCACGCGTCTGCGCCGGTCGGCGGCCGGCGCGGCCTCCCGCGTCATGCAGGCGGCGGGCCGAGCCTTCGGCCGCTCCCAGGTCTCGCAGCGCGGCACGATCCTGCTCATGGTCATCGGCGTCCTGGCGATGATGTCGATGATCACCGTCATCTACGTGACGATCGGCCAGAGCGACCGGCGCAACGCCGCGGCGCTGGCGCGCGAGATCCGTCTGGACGATCAGGCCGCCGCGATCGCGGACTACCTCGCCGGCGTGGTGCGCGACGACCTGTTCACCGTCGTGGAGGAACTGGACCTCCGCAACAATCCCCGCATCTACCGCGAGGCGTTCGACTACCCGTGGATGCCGGAAGAAGACTACATCGTCTCCATCCCGGATCCGCCGGGGGCGACGAACCAGATCCGCTTCACCCCCGCCGGGACCGGCTTGAACATGACGTCGCTGTCCGGGTCCGATGCGCCGCGCACGGGCATCGGCGGCGACCCGTTCCTCTCCTCCACCGAGCCGGCGCGCGTCAGCACAAGTGGCAGTCGCAACTTCGGGAACCTCCCCGAAGCCCTGCAACTGGTGGACTGGCCGCAGATCTCCAACTTCTCGCCCACCGGCCTGTTCGTCAACCTCTGGGCGCTTCGGCCCGAGGCCGGCGGCTACGCCGCGCAATCGGGCACCCGGGGCTCGGCTGGCAGGCCGGCCCTCAGCGAAAGGCTGACGCTCTTCCGCGTCAATAACGGCGCGCCCCAGCCGGCCAGCGGAACGCAGACGCTTCCCAACGGCGACACGGCCGACCCCAACGTTCCGTGGCACTGGACGCGCAACCAGGTCTGGATGCACCGTCCGGCCGTGGAGATCGCTTCTGGGCCCGGCGCTCCCGGTCCCGACGACCCGGAGTACGTCCCGTACCAGTACGCCGACGCTGACGGCGACGGGATGCTCGACTCGCGCTGGTTCGAACTGAGCCAGTGGGACGAGCAGTCGGACCGGTTCTATCCGATCATCCCCAACCACAGCCAGGCGCGGCTCTTCGTCGCGGCCCGATGCATCGACCTCTCCGGCCTCGTAAACGTGCAGGTTGCGGCGGATTTCGAGCGGGAGCCCACCGCGTGGCGCCCCGCGGGCATGACGCCGCTGGACGTGGACCTGCGCCGGCTGCTGCGGCTGAAGGACGCGTACGACCAGTTCGGCGAGGTGTACGAGGCCTACCAGCAGCCGCCGGTGAACGTGGCATACCGCGCGGGCAACTACAACATGAACCCGACGGTCTACGACGCCGCCAAGGCGGACGACGTCGGCATCACCGCCTATGGGGCGCTGCGCCTGGCCCTGCGCGACGGTGCGGTGCCCCCGATCTTCTCGGGGATCCTGCAAGGCTATGGGCCTGGCAGCGGCGAGCCGTTCATCCTCGACCGGAGGGACAGGTTCGACTTCTACCGCGAACTGGCTTCCGCCTCGGAATCAGCCCGTTACGAATCCACGCCCGGGGAGTACCGGTTCGCGAGTCCCTTCGGCATCGCCGACGAACTCGAACTGCGGACGTATCACGGCGCCAACGACCCGAGCCAGACCTCGCGGTTCGAGGCGACCGTCGCCGGGCGTGAGCCGAACCCGAGCAGCACCTTCGGCGATGCGAGCAACCTCTGCCCCGTGCGCAGCAACCGGCCGCTGCTGGTCGAGCGCGGCGGTCGCGGCGACCGCCTGCCCGCGACGCCGCAGGCCTTCGGCGCCAATAACGGTCTCCCGGACACCGACGCTCTTCTCCAGGCCGCGACCGACATCCGCCGCCTGCTGACGTTCTTCTCCGGGGCCAGGCCGCTGCGCTCCGTCGAACTGAACGAGCCGACGGACCCCATCGTCGGCGACCGCAACGGGCTCTCCACGGCGATCACCGTCCCGGGGAGCAACCCGGTTCAGCCCCCGAGCAACGGCGTGTACCACGAGGTCCCGCCGCAGCGGAACGAGGTCCGGCTCGATCTCGCCACGCTGCTGGAGAAGGCGTCGCCGCCGAATAACGACATGGTTCGGCAGGAGGCGGCCTCGCAGATCTTCGCCGCCTATGCCCGGGCGCTGATGCCGTACCTCGGCGAAGCCGACGCGGCGACCATGTGGGCGGACCCGACGTCGAACAACCTCGCAAAACAGTACCGCACGCTGTTCTACGGCCACCGCGGCCCCGACCTCGCGATGCGCATCGCGGCGCACCTGACCGCCAACCTCATCGACATGTACGACGGCACGTCCGCCGGCGCCGCCGCGGCCGACCAGCCGACAGCGCTGCGGGTCTACTTCAGCGATCCGACGTCGGGCGGGGCGATGCCCGCTCCGATCCAGGACTATCTCAACATCAACCTCGAGCACGCGCTCAACCAATCGGGGCTGCTGCGGCCTTCCGGCGCCACGCCCCCGCCCGGCGGGGTGCCGCAGGAACTCCGCGTCTACGGGATCGAAGCCCAGCCGTTCCTTACCGAGGTCGCGGTGTACCACATGTTCGTGGATTCTCCGAACGGAGATGTGGACTACGGCCTGGCAACCGATACCAACGGGGACGGCGTCTACAACGAGGATGAGGGCGACACCCTCATGCACGTGACGATCAACGGCGACGTCCGCGCCGACAACCCCGACTTTGTCTTCCAGTGCATCGCCTTCCAGGTCTACAACCCGTTCGAGTTCCCCGTCAACATCTCGGAGTACTACTTCGAGTTCGGGAACACGCTCTTCAGGCCCGGCACGGCCATCATCAATCCGGGCAAGCATGAAGTCTTCTTTGCCTTCAACCCCGGCATTGGCACAGTCAATGCACGCCTGGTCAATGCCGGGGCGCCCAGCGGCACCACCATACAATCGTGGGTCGAGCAGCAGTTCGGCGAATCCGAGTTGAGCCTGAGCCAGCGGTACCTTCGCCGGTTCGACCAGAATGGGGACATGATCCCCGAGGGCGAGGTTCGCGACTTCTTCACGACCGACATCAGCACGACCGCCCTGCCCGAGGAGCGCGTCGTACTGATGTGGCGGAGGTTCCCTGTTGATGCGACCGGGTACACCCCGACCGAGCGGCAGACGCACATCCTCGCCGATCGCCTGCGTGATCCGGCGACGACGCCTCGCCCCACGTGGGATCGCCGTTTCAAACTTGGCAACCTCGACGGCCAGGATGATGCGGTCGCCGGCACGGCCTCCGGGCCCAGTCAGGGCGAGGGTGACGACTCCGGCTACGCGATCACGCTCTTTGGCACGGTCTCCCGCCCCCGCGAGGTGACCGCGGCGACCCTTCCGCCCGGGCCGTTCCCAACCGACCCGCCCCTGGGCGCGATCCCGACGTTCTGCATCGAGCGCAAGCCGATGTGGGATACGACCACGCCCTCGCTCAACACGGCGGAGGACGATGGCGTCGACGTGAACAATCTGAAGAAGAGCGACTTCGATCCCGGCCTTTCGGTCTCCCGACCGTCTCTCACTGAGTTGCTCGAGCACCAGACCACGACGGTGATCGACGGCGTCAACGTGCACGAAGACCCGAAGGACAAGGTCGTCGGCAAGGACCCCAGCGCCCACGCGCACCGCCTGACCGTGGCCACGCCGGAGCAGGGCACGGCGTTCTTCCGCTACGTCGAGATCCATCTCAACAACGACGAGTTTGGCCTCCCGGCCGCCGGCGGCGGCGGTGGGAGCGCAGCGCCCCGCGGATCGCTGCTGCGTCCGGCGGACGTGCTGTTGCCGCTGGGCATCGGCCCGTCGCGCATCATGGGTGTGGGGCCGATGCTCCCCGACGAGCATCAGCACGAGCGCTCGTGGATGACGCTCGCCGAGGCCCTCTGCCTGGCCATGGGTCTGGACCACGACCAGAACGCGCCGGCGAGCACGGATCCCGATTCCCCGACCAACCCGCGGAACCCGTTCCACCGCCTGTTCGAGGACGTGCTCGACCGCGGCAACCTGCGCCTCGACTGGTTCGTCGCGTACAAGGACGAGAACCCGGAGGTGGACGACTTCCGCCGGCTCCCGGTCTTCGATCCTGATGTTGACCACGCTCGCTACCCGGCGGTCCCCTTCGCGGCCCGCGTCATCGACGCGTTCCGCACGACCCCCTACGGCGGCGAGCGCCGCGCCGCGCCGCGCCTGATCAACATCAACACCCCGCCCCTGTC
>CALAFV010000433.1 GCA_937891445.1 uncultured Phycisphaerales bacterium
GCAGCGAGCCGCCGGCGGCGAGGGTGAGCGTCGCGGCGGCCAGGAGCGAGTCGCCGCAGCCCAGGGCGTCGATCGCGTGGCCGACCAGCGCGGGGACGTGCTCGCCGCTGACGCGCGACTGGAAGCCGTCGCCGGCGTCGGGGGCGTCTGCGCCCGGGAGGCGGTCGAAGGCGATGAGGCCCTCGGGGCCCATGGTGACGATCGCGCGGGCGGCGCCGGTGCTCTGGAGCAGGCTCCACACCGCCGCGGGAAGGCTCTCGTCGAACATCCGCAGCGACTCGCGCAGTTCGCTCTCGCTGGGCGTGAGCAGGTCCATCTGCGTCATGCACCGCAGGTGCGAGCGCCGGCCGCTGACGTCGCCGGCCATGATGCGCGTGTGCGGGCGGACGCGGCCGATGAGCCGTCCGAGCAGGCCGG
Organism: uncultured Phycisphaerales bacterium; assembly: GCA_937891445.1. Taxonomy (GTDB): domain Bacteria; phylum Planctomycetota; class Phycisphaerae; order Phycisphaerales; family UBA1924; genus CALAFV01. The sequence goes on from CALAFV010000433.1 coordinate 418, forward strand.
GGGAGAACATGCCCAGGCCGTAGTCGGAGATGATCGCGGCGTCGGCCCCGCCGCCGGAGCGGGCGATGGACTCGGCGGTGGCGATGAGCCCGTCCTGCTGGCGGGCGTCGAGCGTCAGGGGCTCGACCAGGTCGAGTTTCATGATCTTCTGGCCGCCCGAGAGGAAGCGCTGCTTCTCGGGGATGGCCCAGTCGGCGTCGATCGCCTCGAGCGTCACGCCCTCGGCGGCCAGGCGCTGGCGCAGGGCCTCGGCCTCGGCGGAGGCGGGGAGGACGGTCAGCAGCGTCGGCTGGGCGCCCATGGCGGCCAGGTGGCGGGCGATGATCGCCGCGCCGCCGTCGTAGGTGAGCCGCTCGACGGGGCGGAGGGTCATCACCGGGCACTCGCCGGCGACGGCGGGGCGGTCGCACAGGACGTAGGTGTCGCGGATCGCCTCGCCGATGACCAGCACGCGCTTGCCGCGGAAGGCGGAGACCAGGCCGGTCAGGCGCGAGCCTTCGAGTTGCGGGTCATCCAGCAGCCGGGCGAGGCGGGCGTGGTAGGGGTCGATGGAGTTCTCCATCGCGGCGATGAGCGCGGTGGAGGAAAAGATGACGTCGCCGCTGGAGAAGACGACCCGCCCGCCGCGGCGCTCGACGGCCTGGCGCTCGGCGGCGAAGCGGGGGTCCTGGTTGCTCTCGTAGTCGCGGCCCTTGACGTAGACGTCGGGTTGGACGGCCTCGAGCAGTTCGCGGGCGGTGGGGTGCCCGTCGATGTAGACCCAGTCCACGCAGTCCAGCGCGGCGAGGTTCTCGGCGCGGAGTTCCTCGGGGATGAGCGGGCGGCCGGTCCCCTTGCGCATTTCCGTGTCGCCGGTGATGCTGACCAGGAGGATGTCCCCCTGCGAGCGGGCGAAGCGCAGGTGACGGATGTGGCCGGGGTGGACGATGTCGAAGCAGCCGTGGCACTGGACCACGGTCTTCCCCTCGGCCCGGGCCCGGGCCCGCAGGGCGAGCAGTTGCTCCAGCGACAGGACCTTCTCCGGCGCGGCGGAGGGGTGGAGCGCGGACGGCTCCTCGTGGGCGTGCTGCGGGGCGCGCGGCGGGAGGGGGGAAGGCATGCGTCGGTTATCGGCCGGGGTCGGATGAACTCCTGAGGCCGGCGCGCGATCTGTGGAAGAGGTAAGGCCGGGCGCAAACGTTGCCGGGGCCAGAGGCGGTCGGGGCGTTGGACGCGGCAGGGTGAGCGGACCGATAACAGCGGTCGCATGACCCCGCCGACCATTGCGCCCCCTGCCGCGACCGCGCCGCCCGCGGGCGCCCGCCGCCTGACGCGCGACGACCTGGTTGCCCTGGGGCAGGCCGGGCGGCCGTGGGAGTTCCTGCCGGTCGCGGAGGCGGCGCTGCGTCTGGCCCCTGAGGACGCGGGGTTGCTGCTGCTGGCGGCGGCGAACTTCGCGAAGGTCGGGCTGCGGACGGCGGCGAGGGAGAAACTCGCGGCGATCCCGCCGGCGCTGCGCGGCGATCCGGCGGTGGTCCAACTCGCGTCGGTACTGGAGCGGCTGCCGGACGACCGCATCGCGCCCGAGGCGCGGATCGCGCGGGCCCGCGCTGGCGCGGAGGTCGTGCGGGCGAAGGCGCCGCGCGAGGACGCTGCCGCGCTGGATGCGGCGCTGCGGGCGTGGGAGGAGCGGGTGGGGGAGGAGGAGTGGTTCCTCGCCGCGGACGGGAACATCGCGCGGCGGTCCGGCGGCGCGTGGACGCGGCTGGGTGATCTGGCCGGGCTGGCGAGAAGCGGGCGCATCCCGGAGGGCGATGCGCCGGTGACCGTGGAGGGACTCGACCCGCCGTGGCTGGTGCTGCGTTTGGCGGAGGGGATGCCGCCGCGGGGG
>CALAFV010000434.1 GCA_937891445.1 uncultured Phycisphaerales bacterium
CGCAGACCGCGTGCGCCCCCGCGGCGGTGCGCTCCGGGTCGGCCAGGAGCGGGAACAGCAAGCCGTACTTGGTCGCGAACGCCTGGTGCGACTCGGCCGAGTCCGGGCTCACGCCCAGCACCACCGCCCCGGCGCCCTCGAACCGCGGCAGCGCATCGCGGAACTGGCACGCCTCGTCCGTGCAGCCGGGCGTGTCATCCGCGGGGTAGAAGTACAGAACGACGGTCTTGCCGGCGTAGTCACGCAGGCGGTGACGGTTGCCGTGCTGGTCAACGGCCTCAAAGTCGGGTGCGGGCGCACCGATGTCAATCAGCGGCATAACGGATCTCCACGGGCGTACGCCCGGGAGTTTACCGCGCCACCCACGCCACCAGCGCGTCGAAGATCAGGTACCCCAGCACCGCAGCGACGCCCATCGCCCCCAGCAACACCCGCAGGCCGAACCGCGGCTCCTCGCCGCCCTCCCGCCCCGGCGTCCGCACGAGCGTCAGCCGGCTGGCGACGGCAGGGCCCATCGGCGCCTCGCCGCAGCGGGCCGCGTCCTGCACGATGGCGATGATCAGGTTCGCATCAAACGGCCGCAGTCCCAGGCGCGTCGCCAGGGCGACGAGGTTGCGGCGCTTCTGCGGGCGAAGGATCGCCGCGCGGCCGCCCTCGATCGACTCGTACACCCGCAGCGCCAGCACCCAGCGAGGGTCTGTCGCCGCCATCGTCGCCGCGGCGGAGATGTTCTCCCTCTCCACCTCCTCCGCGGGATCGGCGGACGCCACGGCCGCCGTGTTCGCGGCCGATGCAAGCCGTGCCGACGCCCTGAGCGGCAGCCGATCCGGCTCTTCGCGCAGCCGCCGGGTCCAGAACGCCGCGGGCATCGCGCCCACCGGGTGAGCCGCGGCGGCATGCTCAACCGACAGCCCCGGGCCCCGGCCGGCGCCACCCGCCAGCCGGCCCGGCGTCACGGGCGCGGCGGGCATCACCGGCAAGGGACGGTCGTCCCCGGCGCTCTCCGCCGCATCGCCCCGAACGAGTCGGAGCCTTGGTCCGTTCTTGATCTGGTCCATGAGTCGCCGTCACGCTACCGGCGCTGCGAGCGCCGGGGCCTCTGCCGACAGTTTGTCCCCGGACGGCCCGGGGGCAAGGGCGGCGCGAGATAGGGCGGTCCGCCTGTGCCGCCAGCGCGGGTTGTGCGGCGTGCGGGCCGGGTCCTGCTGGACTCCAAACCGATCGGCGGCCGATCTACAACGCCAGTTTCCCGTGACCAACCAGCCACCCGACACCCCGCCCCCCCCGATGCCCGATCAGACGGACCACCCGGACGACGCCGCCCCCGCGCCGCTGCCGGAGATCCCGACGGCACTGTCGGCCGAGGAGATCGTCCGTCGCCTGGACACCGCCGCGCGGCGGGGGCGGCTGGCGGGATATCAGACGCTCGACCCCGCCGCGTCGAAGCGAGCGGGAGGGGCGATCTTCGAGATCCGTGACTTCGGCGTGCCCGTCGAGGGCGTGCTCCGCGGGCGGCTGGAGGGGGGCGTGCTCCGGTTCGCCGTCGCGATGCAGCCGCGGCTGCTGATCATCATGGCCATCATCCTGGCGCTGTGCATCTGGCCCGGGGTGTGGCTGACGGAGTCGATGCTGGCGTCGATGTTCCCGCTGACGACGTGGGCGTGGAAGTGGACCGCGTGGTGGTACCTGCCGCTGGCGATCGGCTCGGCGCCGTGGGTGCTGTGGACGATGGTGTCGCGGTCGAGGGCGAGCATTGACGCGGGGGCGAGGGAGTTGATCGCGAAGATCGAAAAGGAACTCAAAGCGTAAGACGCAAAGCGTAGATCAAAGCGGCCGACGCCGATGCCTCAGATCTGCGCTTTACGCTC
>CALAFV010000435.1 GCA_937891445.1 uncultured Phycisphaerales bacterium
AGAGGCTGAGTAGCCAGCCCCCTCTCTAGGGAAAGTAGTGCCCGGCAAGATTTCTCTAGGTATCTTCGTCCCAAGAGAGGGAGGTGCCTCGTGCTCGACGTGCTCGCGTCTCGGGTGGTCTACGCCGCCCGTCGCTTCGAGATGGCCGTCCACGACCCCGGCCCCTGGGCGATGTCGTGGGGCGACATCGTCGTGCCCGCCAAGCGCATGAAGACCGACTCGGAGATCGTCTTCACGGCGAACTTCCCCGAGGACGAGTCTGTCCCTCGCCCCGCCCACGGGCGCTTCGTGCTGCTCTGCGGCGACGCCGTCGTGGGTGTACGCGAGCAGGACCACCCCGGGGACGGCCCCTTCTCGCTGTGCTGGTCGATCGAGGCTCACGCCACTGCGGCGGCGTGATGCCCCCGCTCTTCCACCTGCCGTTCTCGCTGCTCCCCTTCCAGCAGGACGGCGTCGTCCAGGCCTACGTCCAGGACGCCACCATCGCGGCCTGGGACGTGGGCATGGGCAAGTCGGTGCTCTCGCTCGTCTCGGCCTGCCTGCTCTTCGAGGACGACAAGGTCGACGTCATGGTCCTCGTCTGCGAGCAAGGCAAGGTCGGCGAGTGGGAGGCCGACTGCCGCGAGTTCACCGACCTGCGCACGCTGGTCTACCGGGGCACCGCTGAGCGACGGCGCAAGATGGCCCAGGCGGTCGCCTCCGGCGAGCCCGTGAAGGTCAAGCGGGGGATGGTGGTCGAGGCCCCGCAGGTGCTCATCGGGACCTACGAGACCTTCCGCAACGACCTCATGCAGAAGGTCCCCGGCAAGACCTCCAGCGGCAAGCCGACCACCGTGCTCGCGCCCCACTTCCTCGCCGAGGCGCTCGCGGGCAAGAGGGTCATGTTCGTCTACGACGAGGCCACGAAGTTGGGCAACCGAGGCTCGGGGGTCCACAAGGCTCAGGCGCTGGCGATCTCCCACGTGCGCAAGACCGGCGGGCAGGCCAAGGTGCTCGCGCTGACCGCGACGCCGATCGAGCGCGGCCCCGAGAACTTCTACAACCTCGGGCGGCTGATGTGCCCCGAGCGCATGGGCACCGTGAAGTCCTTCGAGGATGAGCACGTCAGGTCCTGGGACCAGTTCGGCGGCTACTCGACCTTCAAGAACCTCACGCCCGAGACGACCTACGAGCCGTGGGTCACCCCGCTGACCGAGAAGATGGGGCAGGTGCTCCTGCGCAAGCGCAAGACCGACGACGACGTGCGCGAGCAGTTCCCCGAGTCCACCGAGCGCTTCATCCACGTGCCCCTGGGCGACAAGCAGCGCGACTTCTACGACACCGTCGCCGAGACCTACGCCCCGGCCGACGACGACCCCCACGCCGACCGCAAGGGGCAGGTCCTCGTCGGGGTGCTCAGGATGATCGCAGGCCACCCCGAGGCACTCCTGCACTCCGGCGGGCAGATCGCCCGCGAGATCGTCTCCATCGTGGGCGAGGAGGGCATCCGAGCGGTCGGCTCGGCCAAGGAGGAAGCCCTCGCCCAGAGGCTGCGGACCATCTGCCTCGACCAGGGCGATCAGGCGGTCGTCTTCACCTTCTTCGGCCCCACCATGATCCCCTTGCTCGCCCGCAGGCTCACGGCCGAGGGGCTCGTGGTGGCGACGAACTACTCGTCCATGGACGACGCAGACCGCAAGCGCTCCCTGGATGCCTTCCGGGCCGGGGACGCACAGATCTTCCTCTCCTCCGACGCCGGGGCCAGGGGGATCAACCTGCCCCAGGCCTCCTACTGCATCGAGTACGAGTCGGCGGTCACCTCGGCAGTGCGCACCCAGCGCCACGGGCGGGTGGACCGGATCAACTCCAAGGACCTCGGCCGCGAGCACGTGTTCTTCCAGACCTTCGTGGCGAAGGACACCATCGAGGAGGGCCTGGCGAAGAAGGCGCTCAAGCGCAACGAGTGGTCCGACATGCTCCTCGGCGATGAGGACGCCGGAGGAACGTTCGTCTCCGCCGAGGACCGCAAGATCCTCCTGCGCGTGAGCCGCGACCGGGCTTGACCGGATCAAACGGTCATGGCATCGTGGGGGGAGGGGGGGAAGCACCCGCCTGCGGCGGGACGTCCCCGCGCGCTGGATCTCTCTTTGTAGATCTTCGTGTGGAGTAGTGGATAGATCTACGAGATGCACAAAGATGCGCGATAGGCATTGACGGGAAATCCTAGAGGTTGTACCGTCGGAGACGTCAGCAAGCCAGCGGCCCGCCAGCCGCCCAGACCAAGGAGAAGCAGATGGCTCGTGTCACCTTCGTGAAGGCCGCCCAGCAGCGCTACAAGACCGTCCCCGTCCTCGACTCCGAGGGCAACCCGGTCTACCGCGAGGTCGCCTTGAGCAGGGCCACCAAGTCGGGCAAGACCTCCTACCGCCAGCGTGTGACGGTCGAGGACCGCAACCAGCCCCTGCCTCCCGAGAAGTGCGACTTCCCGGGCTGCGGCAAGGACATCCTCCCCGGCCAGGCCTACAAGTGGATCAAGCCGAAGTCGGGCCCCTACGGCGGCCGCAAGCGCTCGCGCCACGCCGAGCACGCCTCCTGGCGCGAGTGGGAGTACAGCAACTCGCTGTCGGCCCGCATCGCGCAGATCTGCTACAACGTCGAGACCGCCGAGTGGGAGACCAAGGAGGACGTCGAGCAGATCCTCGCTTCTGCCGCCGAGGAGATCCGCGAACTCGCCGAGGAGAAGCGCGAGTCCGCCGAGTCCATCGAGAGTGGCTTCAACCACCCCACCGTGGTGTCCGAGGAACTCTCGCAGATGGCTGACGACCTCGACGCCTGGGCCGACGAGGTCGAATACACCGACGTCCCCGACGAGCCCGAGGAGACCGACTACGAGTCGGACGAGGGTGACGAGGACGGCGAGAACACCGAGTACGAGGAGGCTCACGACCAGTGGGTCGAGGAGATCAACGACATCCTCTCCTCCATCGGTGACGGGAGTCCGGCATGAGCGCCGAGGCCGTCTCGCGCTGGCCCGAGGAGTGATCTGGTCGGCCACGGACGGCCGTTGACCTTCCATGCATCCTCTGCCACCATCGTTTCAACCGATTCCCCGTCAGGGCTAAGGAGATAGAAAAATGTCGCAGCAGACTCGACCTCGGACCTTCGACGACGCCGTCGAGATCCTCCGAGACAGGCTCCCGGGGTACGAGGAGCGACCCCCGCAGGCGATCGCGGCCCACGCGATCGAGCAGGCGCTCTCCCAGCGCCGCAACCTCCTGGTCGAGGCACCCACGGGGACCGGCAAGTCGGTCGCCTACTCGGTGCCCGCGATCCTGTCGGGCAAGCGCACGGTGATCTCCACCGAGACGAAGGCGCTCCAGGGGCAGTTGGTCAACACCGACCTGCCCTTCCTCAAGGAGAACCTCGTCGACTTCTCCTACGCCCTGCTCAAGGGTCGCTCGAACTACCTGTGCATGGCGAGGCTCAACGACCCCCAGTCGTCCAACCTCGACGGCACCCCCACCGTCGCGTCTGTCATCGGCGAGCACGACGAGGACCCGGCGTTCATGGCCGAGCGCGAGGACTTCG
>CALAFV010000436.1 GCA_937891445.1 uncultured Phycisphaerales bacterium
CCAGTTGGGCGGCGGCGAGCCGGCGCAGTTCGTCGTAGACCAGCGGGAGCAGGTCGGCCGCGGCCGTCGGATCGCCCTGCTCGATCGCGCCCAGCAGTTTGGTGACGTCCGGACGCTCCGACACGGTGGCCTCCAGCGGCGGACAAACCCGCCGGCCCCCACCTGTGTCCCACGCTTGGAGTGTAATCTGGCCGGATGGAAGGGCCCACACTCGAGTCGATAAGGCAGGGCCGGGCGGCCGGCCCAGCACTTTTTTTGACCCTCGGTGAGCAGCGATAACGCATTAACTGGTGGAGGACTCGGCGTCCGCACCCGGGCTCCTCTGGGGAACGCCGCGGTGTTCGCGGCAACGACAGGCGTCGCGCTCCACGGGCGGGCGCTCTGTCTTGACATCTTGAGCGGCGGGGGACGGGCCAGACCGGGCTGCCGGACACGGGGGCCGGACCGCCGTCGGGACGGATTGCCCGTCCGCGGCTCGGGGACTATCGTTCCTCCCCATTCGCCGCGGCTGTGGCGGAATTGGCAGACGCGCTAGATTCAGGTTCTAGTGGGGTAACACCCGTGGAGGTTCGACTCCTCTCAGCCGCACTTTGACGGAAGCACAACCGCCCCGGAGCGATCCGGGGCGGTTGTCGTTTTGAACCGTGCTTCTGGAGTTCACGCCGGCGAGGTCATCGGCTTGGCCGGCTCACTCGGCGTCCGGCTCCTCGTCGTCGTCCTCCTCGCCGGGGAGGGGCTTGCCGGGAGCGGCGGGGTTGGCGACCTTGGCGGCGAGGGTCTTCTGCCGGATCTCCTTGAACAGGTCGGTGTTCTCCTTGAGGAACTTCTTGGCGTTCTCGCGGCCCTGGCCGATGCGCATCTCGCCGTAGGTGTACCAGGCGCCGCTCTTGTCCACGATGCCGGCGTCCACCGCGAGGTCGAGCAGGTCGCCGGCGGCGGAGATGCCCTCGTCGAACATGATGTCGAACTCCGCCTCGCGGAAGGGCGGGGCGACCTTGTTCTTCACCACGCGGCAGCGGACGTGGTTGCCGATCGCGACGTCGCCTTCCTTCAGCGAGCCGGTGCGGCGGATGTCGATGCGCACCGAGGAGTAGAACTTCAGGGCGCGGCCGCCGGGCGTGGTCTCGGGGGAGCCGAACATCACGCCGATCTTCTCGCGGATCTGGTTGATGAAGATGACCGTGCAGTTGCTCCGGGCGATGACGCCGGTGAGTTTGCGCATGGCCTGCGACATGAGGCGGGCCTGGAGACCGACCTGGGCCTCGCCCATCTCGCCCTCGATTTCGGCGCGCGGGATGAGGGCCGCGACGGAGTCCACGACGATCACGTCCACCGCGTTGGAGCGGACGAGCAGTTCGCAGATCTCCAGGGCCTGCTCGCCGGTGTCGGGCTGGGAGACGAGCAGGTCGTCGATGTTGACGCCGATGCGCCGGGCCCAAGTGGGGTCCAGGGCGTGCTCGGCGTCGATGAAGGCCGCGACGCCGCCGTCCTTCTGGGCGTTGGCGGCGACGGTCAGCGCGAGCGTGGTCTTACCGGAGGACTCGGGGCCGAAGATCTCGATGATGCGGCCGCGGGGGATGCCCTTGCCGCCCAGCGCCAGATCGAGCGACAGCGCGCCGGTCGAGATGCCCGGGATGTTCATGTAGGCGTGCTCGTCCAGTTTCATGATCGAGCCCTTGCCGAAGGACTTCTCGATCTGCTGGACGGCGCGGCCGAGTGCGGCGGCCTTTTCCTTGGCCTGCGCGGCGGCCTGAGCGGCAGCGGCCTTTTCCGCGGCGGAGACCTTGTGGGCGGCGCCGTTCTTGGACTCGACCTGGACGGACGGGGAGCGTGCCATGACTGACCTTTCCTTTCTGCCGGGCGTGGCCGTCGCCTCGCTATTTGCGGCGAGGGGATTGGGACGGGCGCACCGGGACCCGAGCGCGGTTGGCCGTGGGTCCTCCGATGACCCTGGGGCGGCCGTCCGGGGGCGGCGCTGGACGCGGGCCCGGACGAGGGGGAGTTTACCGATTGGCGAACCGCCGTCAACGCGCGGGCATGGTTGCGGCCGGCAGAATCCGCAAGATGCTGCAAATCAAGGGTTTACGGATCTCCATGAAGGGGCCGCCGGCTGTGGATAACTCCTCGCCCGGTGAACCGAGCCTGACCCGGGAGAGGCTCGCCGCGGCCCTATCGTCCGCCGTGACCAGGAGTTACGACGCAGGGGGACGCGCGGCCAGGCGATGACGCCGGACAGGCATCGCCAGCCGGGCCTTTCACGAGCGGGGTGGACCATGGTGCAGATGACGGGGCGGATGCGGGCGGCGGCGATCGACCACTTCGGCGGGCCGGAGGTCATTCGCCCGCGGGAGTTGCCCGTGCCGGAAGTCGGGCCGGACGAGGTGCTGATCCGCGTCGAGGCCGCGGGCGTGGGTGTCTGGGACCCGGAGGAGCGCGAGGGGCACCTGGCGGGGCTCTTCGGCGCCACGCCGCGGTTCCCGCACGTCCTGGGCTCCGACGGCGCGGGGACCGTCGAGGCGGTGGGCAAACGGGTGCGGAAGTTCAAGCCGGGGGATCGCGTGTACGCGTACGGGTTCATGAACCCCAAAGGTGGGTTTTATGCGCAGTACGCGGTGGTGAAGGAGGAGAACGCCGCGCACGTGCCGCCCAACCTGTCGATCGAGCAGGCCGGGGCGATGCCCGTGGATGCCATCACGGCGCTGTGCGGGCTCGACACCCTGGGGCTCAAGCGCGGGCAGACGGTCATGATCATCGGCGCCAGCGGGGGCGTCGGGCACCTGGCTGTGCAACTGGCCAAACGCCTCGGCGCGCGGGTGCTGGCGGTGGCCTCAGGCGATGACGGCGTGGCGCTGGCGAAGAAACTCGGGGCCGACGAGGCGGTGGACGGGCACAAGGGGGACGTCGAGGCCGCCGCTCGCGCGTTCGCGCCGGAGGGGATCGACGCCGCGCTGGTAACCGCGGGCGGACCGGAGGTGGATCGCGCGCTGCGGGCCATGCGCCCCGGCGGCATCGTCGCGTACCCCAACGGCGTCGAGCCGGAGCCGCAAGCGGAGCCAGGCGTGCGCGTCGAGGCGTACGACGGCACGCCGACGCCGGAACTGCTCGAGCGGCTCAATCAACTCATCGCCGCCGGCCCCTTCGAGGTGCACGTGGCGCGGACCTTCCCGCTCGAACGCGCGGCGGAGGCGCACAAGGCCCTTGAGGGGCACTTCGTCGGCAAACTGGCGATCAAGCCCGACGGCGTCGCGCCGGCGGACGCAGCGCACCAGCCGGCCTAGCCGGCGCGGCTGAGCGGGAGGGCGGGCATGCGCGTGCACATCGTCAACTGCGGGACGTTCCGCCCGCGGTCGCGCCGGCTGTTCAACGGGGCGGGCGGGTACTTCGAGCCCGGTCGGCTGGTGTGCAACTGCCTCATCATCGAGGGGCCGGCGGGCCTGATCCTCGTGGACACCGGCTTCGGGACCGATGACCTCCGCCACCCGCTGCGCGGTATCGGGCCGATCTGGACGGCGGCGAACCGGCCGGTGCTGAGCCCGAAGGAGACAATGGTGTGGCACGTGGCCCGGCTCGGCTTCCGGCGCGATGACGTCCGGGACATCGTGCTCACGCACCTGGACTTCGACCACACGGGAGGACTGCCCGACTTCCCGAAAGCCCTGGTGCACGTGCACGAGCGAGAGCACGAGTACGCCGCCGCCCCGTGGAACTACGAGAAGATGCGGCGATACACCTCGCGCCACTGGGCGCACAAGCCGCGCGTGCGGACCTACGGCGCCGCGGGGAGGCGCTACGGCCTGCCCACCGGCGGTGGCGGCTCGACGTGGATGGGCTTCCGCGGCGTGCACGCGATCGAGGGGATCGGGCTGGAGATG
>CALAFV010000437.1 GCA_937891445.1 uncultured Phycisphaerales bacterium
CCGGATGTACGTTTCCCGCTCCGGCCTGATCCCCGACGGCGCCGGCGCCGTGGCCGCCGCGACGGCTCTGTTCAGCCTCGACCTCGACAATCCAGCCGCCACGCTCGTCGAGGAGACGACGTTCGGATCCGAGGGCTCGCGAACGGTCCTGACCGGTCTGGGCTCGATCGGCGCCCGGCTCTTCGGGGCGGGCTTCGAGGTCGGCGATGAGACGATCGACCACGTCTACGAACTCTTCCCGCAGGCCGACACGCTCAAGCGGGCGATGACGCTCCCGGGCTTCGAGATCGGCGGCGTCGGCGGCTCCACCGAGCGAGGCTCGCTCTTCCTCGGCGGCCGGCTCGCTCTCGCCGACGGCTCCAACCAGTTCGCCGTGCTCGAGGTCGATCCTCGCACCAACTACATGATCAACGCCTTCGGCGGCACCGACGCGGAGTTCACCCCCGGCGCCGGCACCTTCGTCGCCCCTGGCGTCGATCCCTCGTCGATCGACAACGTCACCGGCCTTGCGTATGTGGACGGGGTCGTCGTGATGAGCGCCACCGCTCTGGTCGGGGGCGTGCAGAAGTCCGTCCTCATCCAGTACGACCCCACCGCCTCCAACTCGGCGGCGGACCCGCGCCTGCGGCGCATCGACCTCGCGGACGCGTCGCTGATCGACGCCCTGGCCTCCGAGCGCGGCGGCCTGCCCAGCCGGGCCAGGCCGCTGGCGAACCCCCCGGGCCCGATCGACACGACCTCGATCAACCCGATGTTCGCGCAGATGGCCTACAGCGAGGCCGCCCTTCGAAACGACGTCCTCTCCCGCATGGTCGCCAGCGAGATCATCTCCAGCGCCGAGGACCCCAGCCGGTGCGCCGCCTCGGGCGCTCTGGACGCTCTCCCGGCGATCCTCCGCAACCACGTCGATAAGGTCGCTGGCGTCGGCCGCACCGTGGCCGAGTTCCGCGGCAGCCTCCCGATCGACCACCCCTGCCGCAAGCGCTGACGACCTCATCATCCGCGATTGCCCGCCCACCGCCGCCCCTGCCGGCCCCGCCGTGCAGGGGCGGCGTCACATTGTGGCCGGCCCGGCCCGATCGACGCCGCACGGGCTTGACGATCCCCTCCGCCCTCCCAACGCTTCCCGGATGACCATGACCTCGCCCCCGGCCTCCCATCACGCCGACCGCATCGCCCTCCCCGAGGTCGAGATGCACACCGTGCGGCCCACCGAGCCGGTCCTCGGCCGCGTTGTCCGCACCGAACTGTGCACCTCCAAGAAGGCGGCCGGCTTTGTCCGCCACGTGGACATCGACGTGAGCGGCACACCGCTGGCCGGCAAGTTCCGCCCGGGGCAGTCCTTCGGCGTGATCCCGCCCGGCGTCGATGCCAACGGCAAGCCGCACAAGGTGCGGCTGTACTCGGTCGCCTCGCCCACCCGCGGCGAGGAGGGCGGCCCGCCGGGGACGATCATCTCGACGACCGTCAAGCGCACGATCGACGAGCACTGGGAGACGCACAAACTCTTCCTCGGCGTTGCGTCCAACTTCCTGTGCGACGCCCAGGTCGGCGACGAGATCCCGATCAGCGGCCCCAACGGCAAGCGGTTCCTCCTCCCGGCGAACCCCGCCGAGCACGACTACATCTTCTTCGCCACCGGCACGGGCATCGCCCCGTTCCGCGGCATGCTCATCGACCTGCTCGAATCCGGCTGCGGCAGCCGCGTCGCGCTGATCATGGGCTCGCCGTACGCGACTGACCTGCTCTACCACGACTTCTTCCTGCGGATGCAGGCCGAGCACCCCAACTTCCAGTACATCACCGCCATCAGCCGCGAGCGCCAGGCCGACGGCCACGACCCGATGTACGTGCAGGACCGCCTGCGCACGCACGAGGAGCAACTCGCCCCGCTGCTCGCCTCGCCTCGCACGCTGATCTACATCTGCGGCGTCGCCGGCATGGAAATGGGGATCTTCCAGCAACTCGCCTCGCAGTTCCCCGAGAGCATCCGCGAGCAGTACCTGCACGTTGATCCCGCCGCGATGGCGGACATCAAGAGTTGGACGCGCAGCATGATCCACAAGCAGGTGCGTCCGACCCGGCGTGTGTTCCTCGAGGTCTACGCCTGAGCACCGCGGCGGAAGCCGCCGGCGCCTCCCCGCGGACCGGTCCGCGGCGGCTCCAGGTGTCCGCAGAGCGGCCATGCGCCGTGTGATTTGCAATGCCCAGCCGCCGAAACGGGGGGCTGTGTTCCCGCCGCCGCTCTTGGGTAAACTTCCGTTGATGTTCCTCGACCCGCAAAGCCTGCGGCCGCTGGGCACTTGGCCCGACCTCCGGGCTCGGGTGGTCGATGTTCTCGGCCGCGAAGCCTGTACTGCTCTGCTGAACGTCCCCGCCGCCGAGTCCGCCGCGGCCCAGCCCGTCTGGGTGCTCGGCGACCTGCTCTTCCCGCTCGGCACCCCGGCGCCGCACTTCTTCCCCGGCGGCGTCCACACCGCCCCCGATCCGACCGACACCCAGGCGCTCAAGGACTGGCTCCTGCGCAAGGGCCCCAAGGGGGATGCCCGCGTGATCGTGGGCTGGAGCGAGTACGGCGTCTTCGACACCACGTGGGCCAACGCGGTCCGGTGGCTGATCGGCGCGGGCGAGGAACTGCTGATCGTTGCCCCGGATCTCTCGTGGGCCTGCCTGGACGCCTACTCCGAGTCGATCTCGCTCGGCCGCCCGGATCTTGGGGCTGTTGATCGCATTCTGTTCGTAGAGCGGGTCCGCGCCGGCGTCGGCAACGGCACGCGGCTGACCCCCAAGCCCCGCTACGTCGTCCATTTCGCCGACGGCCAGCGCTGGGCCAGCGAAACCCTCGCCGACGCCGCCTCCCGTCCGATGTACGACGCCGTGCTGGGCCACCTCGCGGCGATCACGGGCAAGCAGGTCACACGCTGCGAACTGGAGCCTGAGGAGCGGGCCGCGAAACGCTAACCTGTTCCGCGGCATGCCTCCTTCAACCACCGCTCCGCCTGCCCCCCGGACCGCCGCGCGCCTCGCGCCCTTCGGCACCACCATCTTCACCGAGATGACCCGGCTGGCCATCCAGCACGGCGCGGTCAATCTCGCCCAGGGCTTCCCCGACTTCGACGGCCCGGAGTTCATCAAGGCCGCGGCCAGGCGGGCGATCGACGAGGGTCACAACCAGTACGCCCGGATGTTCGGCATCCCCGCGCTCAACCGCGCCATCGCCGCCTCGTGGAAGCGCGACACCGGGGTCGAGATCGACCCCGATGCCCACGTGACCGTCACCAGCGGCTGCACCGAGGCTCTCGCGGCGGCGCTGATCGGCCTGGTCAACCCGGGCGACGAGGTGATCCTCTTCGAGCCGTTCTACGACTCCTACCGCGCGTGCGTCGCCATGGCGGGCGCGGCCCCGAGGTTCGTGACGCTCCGCCCGCCCGGCGCCGAGCACACCGGGCCCGCCGGCGCGCCGTCGCAGTTCACCTTCGACCCCGACGAACTTCGCCTCGCGTTCACCCCCAAGACCCGCGCCATCCTCATCAACACGCCGCACAACCCCACCGGCAAGGTCTTCACCGCGCCCGAACTCCAACTCATCGCCGACCTCTGCTCGCACCACGACGTCATCGCGATCACCGATGAGGTCTACGAGCGGCTGACCTACGAGCCCGCGCTCCCGCACATCCGCCTCGCCACGCTCCCCGGCATGGCCGAGCGCACCGTCACCTGCTCCAGCCTCGGCAAGACCTTCAGCCTCACGGGCTGGAAGATCGGCTGGACCATCGCCCCGCCGCACCTCACCGCCGGTGTCCGCGCCGCTCACCAGTTCCTCACCTTCGCCACCAGCACACCCTTCCAGATCGCCGCCGCCGAGGCGCTGACCCCCGGCGGGCCCGGCGACGCCGCGACGCGCGAACTTGTGCAGGAACTCCACGCCGCCCGCGATTTCCTCGCCGCGGCCCTGCGCTCGCTGGGCTTCAAGATCACCGTCCCCGCTGGGGCGTACTTCATCACCGCCGATCACACGCCCTTTGGCTACGGCGACGATGTGACGTTCTGCCGCCACCTGACCACGAACGTCGGCGTCGCGGCGATCCCCCCCAGCGCGTTCTACTCCGAGCCTTCTCGCGGCAGCCATCTCGTCCGCTTCGCCTTCTGCAAGAAGCGTGCGACGCTGGAAGAGGCGGTGTCCCGCCTGGAGCGCAACCTCCGGCCGCGCTAGTGGCGGCCGCTCTTTCCATTTCGCCTCGTTTCCCCGTCCTTCAACCCGGTGCCCCCGTCATGATCTCCGCCCTTGGCCTTCGCATCTCCGCCGTCTTCCGCCGCACGGCCCCCGATCCGTTCGTCCTCGCGATCCTGCTCACGCTTCTGACCGCGATCCTGGCGCTGGCGATCGGCGACTTCCCCGGCAAGAACCCTGAGGAGTCCCGGATCGCCGTTCTCATCAACGTCTGGCGCGGCGACAAGGGCCTGTGGACCTTCCTCGCCTTCTCCATGCAGATGTGCCTCATCCTCGTCACCGGCCACGTGTTGGCGACGACGCCGCCCGTTCGACGGCTCATCGACCTGCTCGCGGGCGTGCCTCGCTCGACGGCCCAGGCCGCGGCGCTGGTCGCCGTCGCCGCGTGCGGCGCCGCCATCATCAACTGGGGCTTCGGCCTGATCGTCGGCGCCCTGCTGGCCCGCGCCGCGGGTCACTCTCTCGCCCGCCGCGGCATCCCCACGCACTACCCGCTCATCGTCGCCGCCGGCTACACGGGCCTGATGATCTGGCACGGCGGTCTCTCCGGCTCGGCCCCGCTCTCGGTCACGACCGTGGGCGCCGCCGCCAAGACGCTCCCCATGCCGCTCATCGAGCGCCTCGCCGGTCAGCCCGCGCCATCCGCCGAGACGCCACTGATCGGCCTCCAGGAGACGCTCGGCGCGCCCTTCAACTTCTTCATCACCGGCGGCATCCTCACCATCACGCCGCTGGTGTT
This sequence comes from uncultured Phycisphaerales bacterium, assembly GCA_937891445.1. Taxonomy (GTDB): domain Bacteria; phylum Planctomycetota; class Phycisphaerae; order Phycisphaerales; family UBA1924; genus CALAFV01. Next base: position 4,971 of record CALAFV010000437.1, read on the forward strand.
CTGGCTGATGTCGCCGCGCCGCGCCGATCAGATGATCCCGCCCCCTCCCGCCGAGCCGGGCGCCGCTTCCGCGGACGCGCCCGCCGCATCCGGCGAGCGCCCCACGATCCCCGACCTCCTCGAAACCACGCCCCCGATCGCCTGGCTGCTGGCCTTCGCCCTGCTCGCCGGCTTCATCGTCTACGTCGGCAAGGCCGGCTTCTTCAGCATCGGTCTCAACGAGGTCAACATGCTGATGCTTGCGCTTGGCCTCCTCCTGCATGGCTCGATCCGCTCGTACGCCGCCGCCGCGGAGGAAGCGGCCCGCGGCTGCGCCGGCATCATCCTCCAGTTCCCGCTCTATGGCGGGATCATGGGCATGATGGTCGTTTCCGGCCTCGTCGGCATCGTCGCCACAAAGACGGCAGAGATCTCCTCGCCAACGACCCTGCCGCTGCTGACGTTCTGTTCCGCAGCGGTCCTCAACATGTTCGTCCCCTCCGGCGGTGGGCAGTGGGGGGTGCAGGGGCCGATCGCGCTGGAGAGCGCCCAGATGCTCGGCGTCGAGCCGGGCAAACTCGTCATGGCCGTCGCTTACGGCGACCAACTCACCAACATGCTCCAGCCCTTCTGGGCCCTCCCGCTGCTGGCGATCACGGGCGTCAAGGCCCGCGACATCGTGGGCTACACGGCCCTGGCGATGCTCGTCGCGGGGGCGTGGATCGCGCTGGGGCTGCTGATCTTCTGACGGTCGGCCCGTGCCCCGTGCTCCTTAGGAAACCCGGTGACACCCTCACCCCCGCACTCGACCCGACCCCGCTTTGAGGATCACCGTCGTCATGCCCGCGCCGTGATCGACGCCGTCCTGCACGCGGCGGACCCTGCCGCGGCCATCGCCCGGTCGCCCCGGGCCGAGCGCGTGCGCGGCCCGATCCTCGGTCCGATCGCCGTCGGCAAGGCGGCGCTCCCCATGCTCGAGGGCTTCCTGACCGTCTACCCCGCGGCGGCGTCGGGTGCGTTCGCCATCACGCCCACGGGGACGCCCGCGAGCACGGCCCCGATCCCTCGCGAGCAGGTGCGCGAGGCCGACCACCCGATCGCCACAGACCGCAACACCGCCGCCGTCGGCGCCTTGCTTGCGCACATCGCGTCGATCCGATCCCGTGCCCCCGCCGGCGCTCGCCTCGTGCTGCTCCTCTCCGGCGGCGCTTCGGCCCTGCTGACGATGCCCGTTGAGAGCGTCCCGCTCCACGAACTTGCCGAACTCACGCGAGCCCTCATGCGTGCCGGCGCGCCGATCAACGACCTCAACACCGTCCGCAAGCACCTTGAGCAACTCAAGGGCGGCCGCCTCGCACGCCTCCTGGCCCCGATCCCGATCGACGCCTTCCTCCTCTCGGATGTGGTCGGCGCCGCCCCTTCCGTCATCGGCTCGGGTCCGGCCTCGCCCGACCCGACGACGTGCGCCGACGCCCTCGCGGTCCTCGACCGCTACGGCTGCCGGCACATCTCGCCGGCCGCCACCGCACACCTCGAAGCCGCCGTGCGAGCCGGCCCGACATCACCGCTGGAAACCCCCAAGCCCGGCGACCCCATCTTCGAGAGCAGCACGACGCGGATCGTCGCCTCCAACCGCGCCGCGGTTGACGCCGCCTGCCGCGTGCTCATCGACCTGGGTTTCACCATCGCCCAGGCCCGCCACAACGTTACCGGCGAGGCCCGCGACGTCGGCCGCTGGCTGGGTGAGGCTGCGTGCGATCTCGCCCTCCAGCGCACGACCCGCGGCGGCGCCCCGCCCCGCGCGATCGTCCTCGGGGGCGAGACCACCGTCACCATCCGCCAACCCGGTCAGGGCGCCGGTGGCCGCAACCGCGAACTCGCTCTCGCCGCCGCGATGCACGTGGCTCACCTCCCCGGCGTCGCCGTGCTCACATTCGCCACCGACGGCGTGGACGGCGTTCACCCAACCGGCGCGGCCCCCGCCGCGGGCGCCCTGGTCACCGGCGCAACAGTTCCCGACGCCACCAGCGCCGGCCTCGACGCGGCGGAGCACCTGGCACGCCACGAATCCCACCTCTTCTTCGAGGCCCTGGGCGCCAACATCTACACCGGGCCGACCGGCACGAACGTCAACGATGTGGCCGTGGCGATGGTCTACTGAGCGAGCCCGCGCTCCCCTGTTTTGTGGACTGTTCGCAGTACGTTCTTTTCGCAACCCTCTTCCGCCGAGCGGGTACGCGCCTGTAGGCTGGCCTTCGGGGCGCTCGCTGCGCCAGCCCAGGGGAGTGACAACATGCTCAGCGGCGGCCTCACGATCCAGCGGCTTCTGGCCGGGATGCGGCGGCACAACGCTTCCGACCTGCACATCAAGGTCGGCATCCCCCCGACGTATCGCATCAACGGCACGCTCCGCCACATCGGTACCGACCCGCTCACTGCGGACGAGGCCGATCACCTCCTGGACCCCATCATCCCCGAGCGCCTGCGTCCCCGCTTCGAGTCCGCGGGCGACCTCGACTTCGCGACGTACAACGAAGAAAGCGACCGCTTCCGCGTGAACATGTACCGCGCCGGCGGCCACGTCGCCGCCGCGATCCGGCGCGTCAAGGCCGACATCCCCACCTACGAGGCTCTGCACCTGCCGCCCATCTACGGCGAACTGATCGAGAAGACCAACGAGGGCATGATCCTGGTCGTCGGCGTCACGGGCTCCGGCAAGAGCACCACGCTCGCCGCGATGATCGAGCACATCAACGCCACGCGCTCCGAGAACATCATCACCATCGAGGACCCCGTCGAGTACCGCTTCCAGCCCCGCAAGAGCATCATCAGCCAGCGGGAGATCGGCATCGACGTCCCGGACTACAAGGCCGCCCTCCGCTACGTCGTCCGCCAGGACCCGGACATCATCTTCATCGGCGAGATGCGCGACCACGACACCGTGCTGGCCGCGATCCAGGCCGCCGAGACCGGCCACCTGGTCTTCGGCTCCCTCCACACCGCCGACACGATGCAGGCCTTCAACCGCATCCTCGAGTTCTTCTCGCAGGAGGAGCACGCCTTCATCCGCTCCGCGCTGGCCAATACGATGCGCGGCATCTGTGCCCAGCGCCTCCTGCCCGCCGTGGAGAACTTCGCCGCCGAACACGGCGGAACGGGCACCGTCCCCGCCACCGAGGTGCTCCTGAACTCGCCGGTCGTCGCCGAGCGCATCCGCCTCGGCGAAGACGCCGACCTGCCCGCGATCATCAACAGTTCGCGCAGCGAGGGGATGCACTCGTTCACCCAGTCGCTCGCCGACCTGGTCCGCAAAGGATGGGTGGACATGCGCACCGCGATGTCCTACGCCCCCAACCGCGACGCCCTCGACAGCGAGATCAAGGGCATCGAGGTGCGCTCCAAGACCCTCGTCACCCGCATCCGCGCCAAGGGTTGACCTTGATGAGTGGCCTTGGCGCTGGGCGGCCACCCGCCCAACCGCCGCCGGTATCACCCGGCGTGCCGCGCCGCAGCGTCCGCCGCCGAACGCTCCTGATCCTCGCCGCCTCCCCCGTGGCCACCGTCGCGGTCTCGTGGCTCTGCGCCGGTTGGCTCCCGGAGCCGCCCGCCCAACCCGCGCGCACGCTCGGCGGCAGCATCACCGGCGGCCCGCCTGAGTGGGGCGACCCCATCGTCTGCGTCCGCGGTCGGCGCATGGGGCTGGTCGTGTGCGAGGAATCCTGGAGTCTGATGTTTCTCAAAGGGGAGCCCACCCTCCTCACGTTCCGCCAAGCCGCCGCGATCCGCGTCGCGAAGGACCTGGACACCTTCCACCGGCAGGAGGATGTCTTCGTGACGCGCCGGCGCGTCGAGGCCGGCTTCCCGTTCCCCGCCATGGCGTGGACCACCGTCCGCACGCCCGCCGACATGGACCTCCCCGACTCCATCCGCCCCGTCGGATCATGGCCGTCCGACGGCCTGATCAACCTCGACAACTTCCTCTTCCAGACGCTCCAGGTCCAGCCCGACCGCCGCTTCCCGGCGATCCCGCTCTGGCCCGGCTTCGCCGCAAACACGCTTGTTTTCGCCGCGGTCGCCTGGACGGCGCTGGTCGGCCTCCCGGCCGTGCGCCGGCGGCGGCGCCGGGCGCGAGGGCTGTGCGCTTCGTGCGCCTACCCGGTGCCGGTCCCCGTCCCGGCGGTGTGCCCCGAGTGCGGCGCTCCGCTGGCGGCGCCGGCCCCCGGCGCGTAAGAGCCCTTCTACCATCACCGACCATGTCAAGGACGATCCGCTCTCAACGTTTGCAGGCCCTCCCGCCCTTTCTCTTCGACGAGATCGACCGCAAAAAGCGCGAGCGGATCGCCGCAGGCGCGGACGTCATCAACCTCGGCGTCGGCGACCCCGACAAGCCCACGCCCGAGTTCATCGTCGAGGCGATGAACAAGGCCATGCGCGATCTGGTTAACCAGCAGTACCCCGCAGTCGGCGGGGGGCTGAAGGTCTTCCGCGAGGCCGCGGCCCGCTTCATGCTCGAGCGCTTCGGCGTCACGGTCGATCCGATGCGCCACATCGTCGCCCTGCTGGGCTCCAAGGACGGCATCGCCCACCTTCCCTGGGCCGTGACCAACCCCGGCGACGCGGTGCTCGTTCCCGACCCGGCCTACCCGGTCTACGAGATCGGCTCGGTGCTCGCCGGGTGCGAGGTCCGCAAACTTCCCGTCACGCGCGAGACCGGGTGGAAGCCCGTCCTCTCCGAGAAGGCCGAGCGCGACACCGTCGGCGCCCGCATCCTCTGGGTGAACTACCCGAGCAACCCGACCGCCGCCTCCGCCGACACGGCCTTCTATGAGCGCGTCCTCGAATGGTGCAACAGCCGCGGCATCATCGCCGCCAGCGACCTGGCGTACTCGGAACTCTACTTCGCCGACCGCCCGCCGAGCATCTGGCAGGCCCGCAACGCGAGCATCGAGGACACGCTCGCGATTGAGTTCCACTCGCTGAGCAAGACGTTCAACATGACCGGCTGGCGCATCGGCTTCGCCGTCGGCCACGCCGAGGTCATCGGCGCTCTCAACTCGATCAAGAGCAACGTCGACTCCGGCACCTTCAACGCCATCCAGGCCGCCGGCGCCGTTGCGCTGGCGAACTTCAACGGCCCGGAGGTCGCGGAGATGCGCCGCCTCTACCGCGATCGCCGCGACGCCTGCGTCGCCGGCCTGCGCAGCGCGGGCTGCGAGGTCGATATCCCCGGCGCCGGGTTCTTCGTCTGGGCCCGCACCCCGCTGGGCCCGGACGGCCGTCCCATCGACTCGATGACCTTCGCCTCGCGCCTGCTCACCGAGGCGGACGTGGTCGTCGTTCCCGGCGCAGGCTTCAGCCCCGCCGGCCGCGACTACTTCCGTATCGCCCTCACGGTCGAGGCCGACCGCCTCCGCGAGGCCGCCGAGCGGATGAAGGCGATCGACTGGTCCGTCCCCGGCCGATAGCCCGATCCTCCGCCCGGTTTTCGGACGCCTCACCGCGTGCCTGCGGAGGCTTTCCCCGGAACCGCGTCCGGATGCGGGTCGGATGGGCATTGAGCCGATACGCTTCAGCCGGGGTACGGCGGGGAGGGGGCGGAGGCTCGGTCGAATGCTCCCGATCGTGATTCTCGCGGTGTTGGTCGGTACAGGGATGCTCCTGTACTTCCTCCTCAGCGGCAACGCCGCCCGGACCAAGGCCGAGCGCCGCCGCCGCTACGCCCTCCACGAAACCGAGGAACGGGTTCCGTTCGCTCCGCCGCCGATGCCGGCCCCGCCGCCGGTGATCCGGGACGACCTCGCTTCCCCCCAGCCCGCCCCGGGCACGACGGAGGGGACCCGGATCTTCGAGGACTCCCTCGCCACCGTGCGCGTCGAGGGCTTCATGCTCGCCGACGAGCCTTCGCTGGACGTCCCTCCGCCCGTCGAGGGCCGCATGGTCCTCACCCCCGACGGCGAGATGATCATCACCACTCCGCCCTTCCGCCTGCGCGAGTCGATCCTTTCGCCGCGCGAAGCCGCCTACGCCGCCGCGATCTCGCGCCGGCTCCCGCGCGGGCTCGCCCTGTGCCCGAAGGTGCGGCTCGAGACGCTCCTGACCCCCACGCCCCCCGACGGCCGCGACCCGGAGGACTGGCGCACCTGGCGCCGGCGCGTCCGCATGCGGGCCGTGGACTTCGTGATCTGCGACACCCGCGGCGGCGCGTGGCGTCCGCTCATCGCCGTGGAGGTTGATCGCCCGCCGATGGCGATCCACAAGATCGGCGGGGGCGTGGACCGCATGATCGACGAGGTCCTTACCGCCGTGGGGCTCCCCTTCGTGCGCTGCACGGGCGAGCCGGACGCCGACTGGCCGATGATCGAGCCCTACCTCCGCGACCCTGCCGTCGCCTGATCCTCCGACGGCACGCCACCCCACGGTCCGCAGCGCTCCAGCAGGTCATCAAGTTTCGGGTCCAGCCCCTCGGCCCGGATCGCCTCGATCACGGGCCCCAGCGGCCCTTCCGTGTCGGTCGCCAGCGCCGCCCGTGACGCCGCGGCGATCCGCCCCCACGCCTCATCGCTGACCGTCCACCGCAGCAGCCGCAGCACCTTGTTCCACGACCCCGGTTCCAGATGTTCGAACGGCTCGGTGACGAACGGGCTCGAGTTTGCCTTGCCGGCGAGTACCGCCGATTCGCTCTTACTCGCCAGGCGAATGTGCGGCACTCGCCTCCCGCCGGACCAGAACGCGTACGGCCCGTTCAGCGTGTTGTGGTAATATGGCCACCCGTACGCGTTCCGCTGCGACTCCATCTCGATCGGCGTGTCGAACAGCCGCACCAGCCCGCGGCTTTCGAGGTCATGGAACAGCGGCACCCGGGCGGACTGGCACGTCGCGTCCATGCGCACCCACCCGTACCCGTCGAGGTAGAACTGCACGACTCCGTGCACGTACCCCGCGGGCGTGTACGTCACCTGCGCCGGCACCCCGCAGGCCCGGAAGATTGCCGCCGCGCCCACCGCGCTGGAGCAGCACGACCCGCCGTACTCGAGCACGACCGCGGATGTGGGCTTTTTGTCCCACGGGGCGTCGGGCTCGGATAAGTACTTCTTCGTGTTCATGTGCCTGGCGATGATCCGCGCGAGCCTGAGCGCATCGCCCTCCGCCTCCGTGAGCATCGCCTCGGCGCGCTGCCGCACCTCCGCGTGCTCGTACACGACCATCGGCGTCGAGGCCAGGTACTCCCGCACCCGCGCCGGGTACTTCTGCGGCGCTGGGATCGGGAACTCCCCCTTCGGCCCCGGCCGCTCGCGCCGCAGCACGATCGACGTGACGGTGACGACCACGCCCGCCTTTGCCGGCGCACGGTCAAGCCTGAACGTGTGGATCAGGTTCCCCTCGGGATCGGGATGCACCGCGGCAACGCCGACGCCGATCGGCTCCCCGTCGTCCGTCGCCGCGACGACCCACCGGGCGATCGGGAACTGCTCCTGGTCCGCCGCGGGGAAGTACCGCAGGAACTCGACCGCCTCGACCTCCTTCCCGGAGTTCTCCAGCCGCAGGAAGTCCTTCACGAGCACCGCGGCGACCTGCGTTGTTCGGACCTCCGCGCCCGCTTCAGGGGTGGCCGGCGGCTCATTGGCCGCAATCAGGGCAAGGACGACGCAGGCGAGATGGGCAAGCACCATGCCCGCGCGTACCGGACCGGGCCCGGCCGGTTGCCGCTCCGGCGCCGGGTCCGTGGGTCGGTCAGCGGGGGAGGGAGATGGGGGCGGCGAGAGTGGGGGGGAGGGGGGTTACACCAGCAGCGTGGCCGGCTTCTCCAGCAGGTCCTTCACCGTCGCCAGATACGCCGCGGCCATCGCCCCGTCGATCACCCGGTGATCGCTGGACATCGTCATCGCCATCTCGTGCCCGACGACGATCTTGTCGCCCTCGACCACCGGCTTCTTCACCGCCGCGCCCACCGCGAGGATCGCCGTGTTCGGCGGGTTGATGATCGCCGTGAAGTGGTCCACGCCGAACATCCCGAGGTTCGAGATCGTGAACGTCGAGTCGGACATCTCCTCGATGCTCAGCCCGCGCGTCCGAGCCTTCTCGGAGAGCGCCTTGGTCTGCTGCGAGATCATCCGCAGGCCCATCCGGTCCGCGTTCCGCAGCGTCGCAACGACCAGCCCGCCGCCCTTGAGCGTCTGGTTGTCCACCGGCAGCGCGATCGCCACGCCGATGTTCACGTCGCCCAGCACCTCGATCGCGGGCTGCCCGTCCGGCCCCTTATCGACCCACCGCGAGTTGATGAACGGGTGCTGGTGCATCGCCAGCGCGCACGCCCGCACAAGGAAGTCGTTGACCGACAGTTTCACGCCCTGCGAGGCGAGTTGGTCGTTGAGTTGCTGACGCAGCGCCAGCAGCGCATCCATCCGGGCGCTGACGGTCACCTGGTAGTGGGGGACCGTCGTCTTGGACTGCACCAGCCGCCGCGCGATCGTCGCCCGCATGTTCGACAGCGCGACCGTCTGCGTCCGCAGTTGCGCCCCCGCGGGCGGCAGCGCCGTGCCCGGCACCG
>CALAFV010000438.1 GCA_937891445.1 uncultured Phycisphaerales bacterium
GTGGTGTGGCGGGGATGGGGAGGAGTGGCGTGGGAGGTTGAGGCGGAGGAGGGGATGCGCGTGTTGTGTCGGCGGCGGTGTCGAGAGGGGTGAGCGGAGGTGTGTCGGGGGGCGCGGTGGTCGTGGTGGGTGAGATTGGCGGCGAGGGCGGTGGGGGCGTGTGTATGGGGATGGTGGGCGTCGGTTCTTCGGCGATGTGAGTGTGCGGGGTTTCGGGCGGGAGTTTGATGATGTGGAAGGGGAGCGGGGCGTTGTGGGTGGGGGGGATTGCGGGTGCGTCGGCAGTCGGGAATGCGATTGCGATGGTTGAGTCGGGCGGAGGGGCGGTGGGCTTGGGCGGCGGTGGATCTGGTTCGGGGCGCGGGGACTGCGTGAACTCGGCGATGGGGGGTGGAGGGAGGTTGGTGGCGGGGGCGTGGAGTTGGGTGGTGAGGTCGTCGGTGGAGGGGAGCAGGTTGACGGCGATGCGGCTGTCGTTGGAGGAGTGGGGGGAGTCTTCGATGCCGAGGTGGAGGCGCCAGCGGGTGAGGGCGGCGAGGAGCAGCGCGTGCACGATGGCGGAGAGGAGCATGCATGTGGCGAGAAGGCTGCGCCGGCGGTTTGTGGTGGGGTTGTGCTCGACGCGGATGTTGCGCGGGGTGATCACCGGGTGAACTCCGTGTCGAGGTAGGGGTGCTGGACGCCGCAGGACTTGCAGATATCCAGGACGCGGATGACGGCGCCGTAGGCCGCGCCCCGGTCGCCGCGGAGAGCGACCTTCTGGTTGGGGTTGGCGCTCAGCGCGGCGGCGATGATGGCGCGGAGGTCGTCGTCGGTAACGGGGCGGCCGGCGACGATCGTGCGGCCGTCGGCGGTGATGTTGATGACCAGTTCGCGCAGGGCGGCGGTGATGGGCTCGGCGGTGGAGGCGGAAGGGAGGGTGATGTGCAGTTCGCGCTCGGCTCGCTGGAAGGTCGTCGCGAGGAGGAAGAAGGTGAGGAGCATGAAGATGATGTCGATGATGGGCGTCATGTCGATCAGGGCGCCGGGGTCGTCGGTGTGTGGGCGGATCGGCACGGGCGGCTCCTGCTCAGCGGGCGGCGTGGCGCACGGGTGAGGCGGCGCCGTTGGCTGTGGGTGAGGGAGTGACGACGACCGGTGGCGGCGGGGCGGTGGCGGCGGGGCGGCGGCCGAACTCCTCGACGAACTCAGCGGCGGCGCGGTCGAGAGCGGTCACGAGGGCGTCGGCCCTGGCGGCGAGCCAGTGGTACGCGATGACAGACGGGATGGCGACGATGAGGCCGGCGGCGGTGGTGATCATGGCCTCGTAGATGCCGCGGGCGAGCAGTTCGGTACGCCCGAGGGCTTCGGCGGAGGCGGCGACGGTCTGGAAGGCCTTGATCATGCCGAAGATCGTGCCGAGCAGACCCAGGAGTGTGGCGACGGAGGCGATGACGGCGAGGACACGCAGGCGCTTGCGCAGCAGAGGTATTTCGCGCTGGCCGGCTTCGGCGATATGGCGTTCGAGGGACTCTTCGGGCTCGCCGAGGCGGCGGACGGCGACGGCGAAGACGCGGCCGGCGGGGCCGCCGCGTTTGCGGCAGTAGGCGAGAGCCGCGTCGCGGTCGTGGGTCGGGTCGCGGAGGATCTTGCGGAGGCCGGGGAGGAAACTGGGTGGCAGGACGCGGCGGCGGCGCAGTTGGATCGCACGCTCGGCGACGACCGCGAGCATGATGAGCGAGCAGAGACCGATGGGGATCATGACAATGCCGCCCTTGAGGGCGAGGTCGAAGAGGGAGAGGTCTTCGAGGATGGGCGACGTGGGGGAAAGCGCGGAGGGCGGAGCGGCCGCGAGGAGGTTCGGGAACATCGGTGTGTGCATTGCTGCAGGTCTCCGCTAACGGCGGGTCGGGGCGGGTGATGCGGCGAGGGCCATGAGCCGCTGGCGGGCGAGGTCGGCCCAGCGCGTGTCGGCGAACCGGTCGAGGACGGCCTGGTACTGGTGGCGTGCCTGGTCGATCTCATCGATGGCTTCGAAGCAGCGGCCGGCCTCGTATAGGGCCGCGGGGCTCCACTGGGGGGAGGCGTAGAGGATGTCCACCTTGAGCAACTCGGCGGCGGCCTCGGCGTGGCGCGAGAGGGCGAAGAGGCACTCGCCGATCTGGAACTGGGCGCGGGCGGCGGTCGGGCCGTTGTGGCTGGCGGTGACGATGCGGTACTGCTCGATTGCTTCCTCATGGCGGCCCTGGTTCTCGCGGGCCCAGCCGAGGCCGAAACGGGCCTGGAACCACAGGTCTGAGTTGGGATAGCGTTCGAGCACGGCGGCGAAGGCGGCCTCGCTGGCGGGCCAGTCGTGCATGGCGGCGAGGCAGTCGGCGAGGCGGAGGAGGGCGGTCTCGCCGGTGTCGGCGTCGGGCGGGTTGTCGGCGACCGGGCGCAGGAACGACGCGGCCTCGTCGTGGCGGGCTTCGGCGATCAGAGCATCGGCGCAGAGAATTGCGGCGGAGGCGGTCGCGGCGGGGCCGAGGTCGCCGGGGTCGGTGAGCACAGATGTGAGCAGAGCGATGCCGTCGGCGGTGTCGTCGGTCTCGATCAGGAGGGCGCCGAGACGGTAGCGGACGCGGCGGAGGAGGGCGGGGTCGGTCTGGCCGGGATCGTCGAGCAGGGCGCGCAGTGCGGCAGCGGCCTGCTCCTTGCGGCCTGCGGCCGTGTCGAGTTGGGCCAGTTCGAGCGTGGCGTGGGCGGCGGCGGGGGCGTGCGGGGCGCAGCGCAGGGCCTCGCGGTAGGCTGCGGCGGCGTCGTCCGGGCGGTCGAGGCGGCGGAGACACCAGGCTCGCTCGTAGAGGAGCGCGGCGGTCAGATCGGGCGCGAGTGGTGGGCGACTCGCGAGCGCGGTGTCGACGTCAGCAAGGGCTGCGGCTGTGTCGCCGGCGCGCGAGCGGGCGAGGGCGCGGCGGGCATGGGCTTCGGCGCGGATGGGGGCGGGGGTGTGGTCGTCGCCGGCGAGTTGGTCGTAGAGACCGGTAGCGGCGTCGGTGTCGCCGGTTTGCTCGAGCACCGCGGCGAGGCTCAGCAGGGCGTAAGGGCGGACGTCGGCATCGTCGGCCGTGGCGGCGGCTTCGAAGGAGTGGCGGGCGGCGTCGGCTTCGCCAGCGTTCAGTTCGAGGATGCCGCGCTCGAGGAGGGCGCGAGCGGCGAGCGGACCTGCGGGGGAGGATCGCAGAAGGGCGTCGAGGGTCTGGCGGGCTTCGGCGGGGCGGCCGGCGCGGAGGTGACACTGCACGGACCAGTAGACGGCCTGATCGGCACGCGCGGGGTCTTCGCGGGCGGCGCGGTTGTAGAGGCCCAGAGCGTCGTCGAAGGCATCCTGCTGGAACCGGATGCGGGCCAGACGCAACAGGATGTCGGCGCGCGAGGGGCCGGGAGGCACGGTTTCGGCTGCGGGTGCGAGCACACGCTGGGCCCCATTGAGGTCGCCGCGGGTGTGCAGATGGTCCGCGAGCAGCAGGGTTGCATCGAGGCGGATCGCGGTGTCGTCGGCCGAGAGGAGGTTGCGGAGGATCGGGGCGGCGGCGTCCGGCTTTCCCGCGGCGAGCAGGGCGCGACTGAGGGCGAGACTCGCGTGCGGGCGGAGGGCCGGGTCGTCGATGCGCTGCTCGGCGCTGCGCAGGACGGCGGCGGCGCCGGTGGCGTCGCCGAGTTGCAGGAGGGCGAGGCCGGAGAAGAGTTCGGCCCGGCCGCGAGTCGGGGCATCGGGGGCGCGTTCGGCCAGCGCAGCGGCGGCTCGCACGGCGGCCTTGTAGTCGGCAGCGCGGTAGCGGGACTCGGCGAGGAGCGCGGCGGCGTCGAGCGCGAGAGCGTGGCCGGCGTGTTGCGTGACGACGCGGTCGAAGTGCCCGGCTGCCTGCGAATAGTCGCCCTGGGCGAAGCGGCATTGACCGAGCATGAGCGCGACCTCGGCCGCGTAGGGGAAGGTCGCGTCGGCGGCGAGGGGGGCGAGGTGCCGCTCGGCCTCGGCGTGCTTGCCGCTGCGGAGCAGGGCGACGGCCAGGCCGTAGTGCGCGAGCGAGGCCTTGGGGTGCGATGGGTGCTGGTCGAGGAAGGCGCGGTACTCGGCGGCTGCGGCCTCGTGCAGGCCGCGGGCGAGAAGGCCGTTACCGGCGAGGAACGCGCGTTCCGTGATGTCGGCGTCGGCGGATGTGGCGGATTGGGCGCTGGCTGACGCCGCGCACACCGACAGCAGCGCCGCCGCCGCGGCCGTGGCTGCTGCCCATCTGATCATCGTGGAGTCCTCCGTCCATCACACCTGCTCGGCGTTGCGCAATGGCGGGGGCAGTCCCCGCCCCCCCGTGCGCGCAACACATTCAAGTCACCGGGTCGGCGGTGTGCTCTTTAGCGGGCTTCACGTGCCTCGGGCTTTCCCGCATGGCCGATTGCTTCGGCACACAAACCTCGGGTTTGCCCGCACCAAGCCCTTTGAAAGAACCACCTATGTTCCCGCTATGCTGCCGTCAGAGCCGTCGCGGTGGCAGCGATGGCTCGTGCCGATGCCACAGGGTCGTGCTCTCGCGCGGGAAGTTGTACGTTGGGCCGGCACAGGAGCCGGAACATGCCAGACCTGGACCCGAGCCTGACCCTCAAGCCGATCCGCGCTGATGCGATCCCAAAGGCGCTGCTCAAGGCAGAGCGGTACCGCCTGCTCAAAGAGCCGCGGGAGGCCGAGAGCATCTGCCGCGACATCCTCGCGGCCGACCCGCAGAACCAGGCGGCTGTGATGACGCTCATCCTCGCGTTGACGGATCAGTTCGCCGAGGTCGCGGCGGGGGTTGCCGGGGGCTCGGGGATGGGGAGCGCGGCCTCGCCGGAGGCGGCGCAGGCGCTGTTGCCGCGGCTGGCAGAGGCGTACGACCGGGCGTACATGGAGGGGGTGATCCTCGAGCGTTGGGGCAAGGCGCAGCGTCGCGCGGGCACGCCCGGCCACGTCGTGTACGACTGGATTCGGCAGGCGATGGACTGTTTCCAGACCGCCGAGCGCCTGAGCCCGCCTGGGAACGACGACGCCGTGCTGCGGTGGAACGCCTGCGTGCGCTTGCTGCGGGAGGATCCGTCGATCCGGCCGAGCCCGAAGGATGCGGTTCTCGAGGAGACGGGAGCGTTCGACGACATCGCGCCGACGGACTGGCGGTAAGTGGCGGCCGGGGTGTGCCGTTACAGGCCCGTTACGGACAGCGGCCCACCCGGACCGTAAGACAAGAGCATGGGCCCGCGACGTCGCGGGATGTTCGATGTCATGGACCGGCGCGTCGGCGAGAGGCCGACGGGCGATGCCTGCGCGGCAGCAGGAACCGGCGGCATCTGCGATGGTGGTCCGCCGCGCGTGGGACGGTCGATACAGTGTGTTGGGTCAGCGGGAGCATCGTGGTGCAGTCCTCCAAGCAGACCATCCTGATCGTTGAGGACGACAGCGCGATCCGGCGCGGGCTGGCCGATGCGCTGCGGTTCCACGGCTATGGGGTGCGGGAGGCGGGTGACGGGGAGTCGGGGCGGGCCGCGGCGGTGAACGACGGCGTGGATCTGGTGCTGCTCGACCTGCTCATGCCGCGGGCGGACGGGATGTCGGTGCTCGCCGAGATCCGGCGCGTGCGTCCCGGCTTGCCGGTGATCATCATCACGGCCCGGGGGGAGGAGCACGACCGCGTTCGCGGGCTCGACGGCGGGGCGGACGACTACATCGTCAAGCCGTTCAGCCTGGACGAACTGCTGGCACGCGTGCGTGCGGTGCTGCGGCGGTCACCGGAGCGGCCGCAGGCGGTGCGCCGGCTGAGCATCGCGGGCGTGACGATCGACTTCGAGCGGCGGGAGGTCGTGCGAAGCGGGGGGGCGGCGCGGGAGGCGCTGTCAGAGCGGGAGGCCGCGGTGTTGGCGTATTTGGCGGCCAACGGCGGGCGGGCAATCGCGAGGGAGGAGTTGCTTCAGCGCGTCTGGGGTCTGGATCCGCGTGGCGTGCAGACGCGGGCGATCGACATGACGATCGCGCGGCTGCGTGAGGCACTGGGTGATGATCCGCACGACCCGCGGATCGTGCTGACGGTGCGGGGCAAGGGGTACATGCTCGGGCCGGGCGCCGAGGGGAGCCCGGCGTGAACGAGCGGGCCCGGTGGCCGGCGGTCGTGTTTGCGGCGTGCACTTTGGGGGCAGTGGCGGCGCTGTGCCTGGTGACGGTGCATGCGCTGCGCCTGGAACGGCGGGAGATGGAGGCGCGGGCGCAAGCCGCGGCGGAGGAGTTGGCGCGGCTGGCGCTGTGGCGGATGGATTCGGCGCTGGCGCCGGTGATTGCGCGCGAGTCCGGGCGGCCGTACTTCCACTGGTCGCCGTTCTACCCGGCGGGGCGGGCGTACACGACGATGTGGGAGGAGGTGCGTCCGGGCGAGGTGCTCGTGCCGTCACCGCTGCTGACGTTCTCCGATCCGCTGGTGCGTCTGCACTTCCAGTTGACCGCCGATGGGCGGCTGACATCGCCGCAGGCGCCGATGGGGGACATGCGCGGCTTGGTCGAGTCGGCGTACTTGCCGGCGGAGCGGGTTGTCGAGGCCGAGGAGCGGCTTTCTCGGCTGCGGGCGATGCTGGGCGAGCCGGAGAAGACGTTCGCGGCGGCGTGCGTGACGCTTCCGCCGCCGGAGGTCTCTGTCGTGGCGAGAGTGAGTGATGCGGAAGCCGGCGTGCGGAACGTGGGTCAAATGTTCCAGCAGCAGGCGGTAGAGCAGGAGGAACTGGCGAAGAACGAGTACCGGGCGCGCCGCTCGGTGTCGAACATCGCGAAAGCGGCCGAGCAGCGTGCGCTCGGGCCCGAAGCGGACAGCGCGTTTTCGGATCCGCCGGCGCAGGGACAGGCTCGCGACACTGTCGCGGTGCACCCCGAGACGCAGGTTGAGTGCGGCGACATGACGGCGGTGTGGCGCACGGATGGCGCGGAGCCGGCGCTGCTGCTGCTGCGGACCGTTCGCGCGGGGGGGACGGTAACCGTGCAGGGGGTGTGGCTCGACTGGGAGCGGGTGCGTGTGTGGCTGCTGGGGCTGATTGCGGACATCATGCCGGAGGCGAACCTGCGCCCGCTGGAGGAAGGCGAGGCCGACGCGGCGGTGGGGCCGGGCGCGGGGGGCGAGCGCTGGCTGGCGGCAATCCCCGCGGCGCTGGAGACGGGCGGGCCGTCTGCGGTCGTGATGCCGGCATGGACGCCGATGCGAACGACGCTGGCGCTGAGTTGGGCCGCGGTGCTGGGGGCGGCGGCGATCAGCGCGATGGTGCTGCGGGCGGCACGCGAACTGGCCGAGCGGCGCGGGCGGTTCGTCTCAGCGGTCACGCACGAACTGCGGACACCGATGACGACGTTCCGGCTCTACACGCAGATGCTCGAGGAGGGGATGGTCGCCGACGAGTCGGCGAGGCGGGAGTACCTCGGCGTGCTGCGGCGGGAGGCAGACCGGCTCGCGGGTATCGTCGAGACCGTGCTGGAGTTCGCCCGGCTGGGGCGGCGGCGACCGGCCGCGGCGCCGCCGGTGTCGGTCGCAGAGGCCCTGGCGGAATTTCTGCCCGCGCTGGAGCGGCGGGCGGCGGCGGGGGGGATGACTCTCGCGGTGGATGCGCCGGAGGGCGAACTGGCGGGCGTGCGCATCGCCGCCGACACGCAGGCGCTCGGGCAAATCCTGCACAATCTCGTGGAGAACGCGTGCAAGTACGCCGGCCCCGCGGCGGGGGGCGGGGAGCAGTTGGAACTGACGGTGCGGCGGGCGGGGCCGCGCATCACCATCACGGTCGCCGACCACGGCCCTGGGATCGATCCATCGGTCCGGCGGCGGCTGTTCCGTCCGTTCCAGCGGAGCGCGAGTCTGGATCACGCCGGTGTGCCGGGCCTGGGCCTCGGGCTGGCGCTGGCGCGGGGGCTGGCGCGGCAGATGCGGGGTGACCTGCACCTGGCGGCGACCTCGCCGCGGGGTACGGCGTTCACGCTCACGCTTCCGATCGCTGGTGGGTGAGCTCTGCTACCCGTGGTGGGGGCTGTCGTTGGGATGCTGGACCGGGACGGGAACGGGGCGGCCGCGTGGGACGGGGCCGACCAGTTCGCGGGCCGCGCGGGGGCAGAACAGGAACGACAGGACCAGCGCGGCGACCAGCCCCGGGGGCGAAATCGCTTCGTCGGTACGCTGCGCCGCGGCCAGGATCGCGACAAAGAGCACACCGCCCAAGAGCAATCCCACCGCCTCGGCACGGCCGCCCGGCAGGAGCAGGGCGCGCAGGCGAGCGGCCAGTCGGGCCGGGCTCGTCGCGCTCGCGGGGCTCATCGTGGAGCGGGGCGGGGACGTGACGCTTTACCTCCCGTGTGAGGACTCGATGGGCGCCAGGCGGATGTCGCGGAAGTGGATCTCGGCGCCCTCCGATTGCAGCGCGATCGGGCCCGGGGTGATCTCCACGTCGGTCGCCTGGTTGCACAGTTCCCCGTTAACGTACAACGTCACGGTCGGGCCGTCCACGATGATTTCGTACTCGTTCCACTCTCCGAGCGGACGCTCGGCCATCACGAGTTTTCGGGTGTTGCGACCGCGGGTGCGAGCCGGGTCGGTGGTCATCCGCATCTCGTCGATGTTCCAGAAATCACCGGCGTCGCCGGAGTGAAGTTGGGCCTCGACGCTGCGCGGCCAGACCTTATCGGGCCCGTTGAGGCGGAGCAGGACGCCGCTGTTGCCCGGTCCCTTGGCGGGGTCGAAGCGCCACTGGAGTTTCAGGACATAACTCGTGAACGAGTCGTTGGTCCGGATATAGCCGGCCGGGTTGCCGAAACAGACCAGCGTGCCGTCGCGGACCTCCCAGACCTTCGCGGCCTCGGGCGTGGCCCCGCCCAGGTCGGGGACGAAGGCGGTCCAGCCGGAGAGGTCCTGACCGTTGAAGAGCCGGACCTCGCCGGGCATCGGGGCGTCGAGGTCGCGGATCTTGATGTTGCGGAACGAGACGGTGTCGCCGTGGTCCTGGAGGGCGATGTGGCCGCGGGGCTCGAGGCCGAAGCCGGGCCAGGCTTTGAACTTGGAGCCGGCGATGAGGGTCTTCCAGTCGTCGTTGTCGATGCGGACCTCGGCGACCTTGACGCCGTTGAGCCAGTGGCGGAGGACGCCGTCGCTGATCATGATGCGGGCGTGGTTCCACTGGTCCGCGGGGGCGGCGGGCTTGTTGTCGGGCGGGGTGATGAGGTCGTAGAGGGCGCCGCAGGTGTGCTTGGGGTCGGCGCCGTCCGGGTGGCCGGCGTCGTCGAGGATCTGGAACTCCGGGCCGGTCATCCACGGGTAGTCCTTGGCCTCGCTGACGCGGTAGATGATGCCGCTGTTGGCCTTCGGGGCGCACTTGAACTCGAGGGAGAGTTCGAAGTCGGCGAACTGATCGGCGGTGATGATGTCGCCGCCGCCGCCGCCCGCGAGCACCGTGAGTTCACCGTTCTCGACCTTCCAGCCTTTGGCGGGGAAGGCGTCCTGCTTGTAGCCGCGCCAGCCGGTGGTGGTGGAGCCGTCGAAGAGGAGGCGCCAGCCGGCGGCGATCTCGGCGGGGGTGAGGGTGTTGGGCTTCTGCAAGTACGCATCCTCGGCGTGTGCGGAGGCGGTCAGTGAGAGTGCCAGAGCAGCGGTGAGGGCGGCGAAGCGGGTCATGCGGGTGCTCCTTCGTGGAGGGACGGCGGGCAGTCTACTCGCTTGCGATGAGGATGACAGGGGCACCCTCGTTGACCGGCGTTGCAAGTACGGGTAACAGGTGGGCATCGAGTCAGCAGATGCTCGGGCTGCGAACATCCCGGCTGGCGGGGGATCCAACCGGCCTGCGCTCGGGTGGGTGGGATGCTGCCAGAACGGCAGGCGGGCGGGGCCTTGCAGCCAGCACGGCGGAACTGGGACCGGCGGAGGCTCTGCGGCCGGGTCGGCGCGGCTGG
>CALAFV010000439.1 GCA_937891445.1 uncultured Phycisphaerales bacterium
CGCCGCCGCCGCGCCCGGCATGATCCCCGCCGCGTTCGCCAGGTAGTCGTCCACCCCCGCGTGCCGCTGCACGAACGGCAGCGCCTGCGACGACTCGTCGATCGCCGCGTAGACGAGCCCCACCGCGATCACCCGCAGCGCCGGCTCCGCCCGCATCCACCCGGACCCGGCCAAGACCACGCCCGAGCGCCTCATCGAGACGCTCGTCGAGACCGGTTACCCGGCCCGCATCGCGGCAAACTCCGGGCGCTGAGCGCCGCAGACACCCGCTACGCCTGCAAAACGAAAGCGGGCGCCGCACCCGCGGCGCCCGCCTTGTTCTGTTCTTCTCCACCCGTCAGCGCGGGTCCGCCGCCGTCCCCGCCGGCGCCTGCACCCGGTCCCCGCCGCTCGCGGGCTGCTCACCGGTGCGCAGCGGGTTGAGCACATCCACCCGGCGCGGGCGGATGATGTTCACGCGCAGCGCCGGGTCCAGGCTCGTATCGCCGACGATCCCGACGACCCGCCCCAACTTCGCATCCAGTTCCAGTTTCTCGTTGGGCATGAGGTACGCCACCGTCCGGGCGAAGCCCTCGTCCACCGACTGCACGCGGTACATCTTCGGCAGCCGCCGCCCGTCGTACACCGTGCTGGGAACCAGCCGCCCCACGACCGTGTACGCCCGCGCCCGGTCCAGCGCGGCGCTGTCGCGCTCGAACCGCTCGCGCCGCTCGCCGGAAGCGTCCGCGAGTTGCTCCGCGGCCCGCATCGACTTCTGCAGGTCCGCCCGCAGCCGCAGCAGTTCCAGCCGCGAGGTGAGGAACTCGCGCGTCCGCTGGTCCTCCGGCCCCTTGAGCGACTCGATCGTCCGCTCGAACTCCGCGATCACCTCGTCGAGTTCCGCCTCGCGGATCGGCTGGCTCTGCGCCTGCTCGTAGAGCGACTGGAGCGTCTCCAGGCTCGCCGGTTCGCCGCTGCGCGCCGGGCGGGCCGCGGCCGTCTCCGTCCGCTCCGGCGTCCGCGGCTCAGCGGGCGTCAGTTCAACCGGCGCGGGCTGCTCAACCTGCTCCACCGGCGACGGCGTCACGATCGGCTTGAGTTCAGGCTCCGGCTGGGGCTGAACCTCCGGCTCAACCGCCGCGGGCTCCTCGACCGGCTGCTGCGCGGGCTCAACCGGCGCAACCTCGGCCCGCTCCGGAGCCGCCGGCGCCGGCTCCGTCTTCGTCTCCGCCCCCTCGCCGGCCAACATCTGCAGGTACCGCTCCACCACCTCCGGCGAAGCCGGCGACACATCCCCAGCCCGCACGAACCCACGCGACTCCGGGGGCGCCGGCACCCGGTACCCGTACACCCGCCCCTCGGACATGAGTGTGTCCACCAGCGGCAGCGCGGTCCCCACCGGCAGCAACCGGTCCTCCGGAAGCAGGAACCACCAGTGCCCGCGCTCCCCGCCGCTGACATTCAGCGCCCGCAGCCGCGACGGCACCGTCAGCCGCACGACGTTCCCCTCCGCCACCCCCTCCTCGGCCTTCACGAACGCCGACATCCCCGGCGGGTACTCGACGCGCAGGTACCTCGGCAACGTACGCTCGTCGGTCTCCCCGTCCACGCGCAAGACCTGCCCGGCCGTGAGCACCTTCACGGTGTAGTGCACGTCGCCGGGGCCAGCCTTCATCTGCGTGTTGTTCTCGGTGACAATAACGTACTGCGGCGGATCAACGGGCTGGATGATCTGCGCCCACGCCCCCGCCGCCCCGGCCAGCAGCGCCAGCGTCGCCGCCAGCACCCCCATCACCCTCACCGACCCGCCCGCCCCCCGGATCCGCGCCGACGTGATCGTGCGCTGCATGTGCCGAACTCCTTGTGCTCGTTTCACCGGGTGGGTATCGTACGTCCCCGCCCCCGGCCGGTCCCGGGGGCCTGCCCGGCCCACACCCGGGGGTCACACTTGCCGAGTCAAACCATCATCGGCCGCACGCCGCAAGGTTCGTGCGGAACTCATGCTCCGTCTTTGATTCCAAGCGCCCCCGCCCGTACGGTTTCCCCCTGTATGCCGCAACCACCGGCCTCCGGCACGAGTCGTGACCCGTCCGGCCCATGTGCCGTGGCGCGCCGTCTCGCGCTGCTCGCGGGGATGGCCGCGGGATTCTGCTGGGGCCTCCTCGCCGGCGGCTGCGCCTCTCCCCTGCACGACTCCAACGACCTCGCCCTGCGCCGCTCCATCGCGCAGGCCGCCGGCCGCGAACTCGTCGAAGCCCAGCGCAATCCTGACATCATCGCCCTCCGCCGCGAGCCGCGCATCGGGGCGCTCCACATCGACGCTCGAGTCCTTCCCGAACTCGAGCAGATGGCCGGCCCGGCCTCCTACATCGGCGTCGAGCCTCCCCTGGGCGATCCCCTGCTCCCCGGCGAGCAGCGCGTCGCCAACATCACCCTCGAGCGGGCCATCCGCTCCGCCGTCGAGCACAACCTCAACGTTCAGTTCGCCCGCCTCGCCCCCGCCATCAGCGAGGCCCGCCTCGTCGCCGCCCAGGCCGCCTTCGACTGGGTCTTCTTCGCCAGCACCCAGTGGGAGTCCACCGACGACGTCTCCCCCAACACCTCCGCCTTCAGCCCGACAACCCCCCCGATCTTCAGCGAGCGTCAGACCGTCTCGACCGCCGCCGGCTTCCGCCGCCGCCTCACCACCGGCGGCCAGTTCGCCATCCAGCATGCCTTTTCCTACACCGACTTCGGCTCGGGCACCGTCGTCCCCGATCCCGCCTACCAGCCCACTATCACCCTCCGCCTCGACCAGCCCCTCCTGCGCAACTTCGGCTCCGACGCCGCGCTGGCGCAGGTCCGCCTGGCCCGCAACGCCGAGCGCGACGACATCCAGGAACTCAAGAGCGAACTGATCCAGACCATCACCGACGTCGAAGAGGCCTACTGGAACCTCGCCCGCGCCCAGGCCGACCTCAAGATCCTCAACCGCCTCCTCGAGAGCGGCACCGAGGTCCGCGACCGCCTCTACAACCGCATGCTCACCGCGCAGGACGTGCGCCCCGTGCAGTTCTCCGACGCCGTCGCCCGCGTCGAGGACCGCCGCGGCCAGGTGATGCGAGCCCAGAACGCCCTGCGCCAGGCCTCCACCCGCCTCAAACTTCTGATCAACGACCCGGAGTTCCCCGTCGGCTCCGAGGTGATGGTCCTCGCCTCCGACGACGCCATCGACGCCCCCATCCAGTTCAGCCTCGCCGACGCCTTCATGCTCGCCCTGGCCAACCGGCCCGAGGTCTACCGCTCCCTCCTCTCGATCGACGACACCTCCATCCGCCTGCGCCTGGCCGACAACGCCCGCCTCCCGCTCCTTGACCTCCGCGCCGAAACCCGCTTCAGCGGCCTGGGCGACGACACCGCCGACGGCTACCAGTCCCTCTTCGAGGAGAACTTCGTCTCCTTCCTCATCGGCCTCAACTTCGAGACCCCCATCGGCAACCGCGAAGCCGAAGCCCGCTACCAGGAGCGCCGCCTCGAGCAGATGCAGTCGGTGATCGCCTACCGGAACACCATCCAGAACATCGCGCTTGAGGTGAAGCGAGCCCTGTACGACCTGGTCACCAACTACACCCTCATCGAGCAGACCCGCGCCGCCCGCGTCGCCGCCGCCGAGAGCCTCCGCACCCTCCTGGTCGAAGAAGACCTCCTCGTCGGCCTCACCGCCGAGTTCCTCGACCTCAAACTCCGCCGCCAGGAGGCCCTCGCCCTGGCCGAGCAGAACGAGGTGGACGCCCTGGTCCAGTACAACATCTCCCTCGCCCGCCTCTACGCCGCGATGGGCACGACGCTCCAGCGCAACCGCATCCAGTTCGACGCCCCCGACAACCCGCAACTCGCCCCCACCTCGCCGCTGTACCCCGCGAACAACCTCTTCCCCTGAGCGCTCAGCGGCCCCGCGCCCGCCGCGGCAACAATCCCACGTGCTCACCCCCGACCCGGACGACATCCGCCGCGCTGCAGACCACCTCCGCCGCGGCGGCCTGGTCGCCTTCCCCACCGAAACCGTGTACGGCCTCGGCGCCGACGCCTTCAACGAGGCCGCCGTCCGCCGCGTCTTCCAACTCAAGGGCCGTCCCGCCTCCAACCCGCTGATCGTGCACGTCACCGGCCGCGACATGGCCCGCCGCGTCGTCTCCTCCTGGCCCGACGCCGCCGAGGCCCTCTCGCGCGCCCTCTGGCCCGGCCCGCTCACGCTCGTGCTCCCCAAGGCCGACGCCCTCCCACCAATCGTCACCGCCGGCGGCCACACCGCCGCCGTCCGCGCCCCCGACCACCCCGTCGCCCTCTCCCTGCTCTTTGAGTTCAACGGCCCTCTTGTCGGCCCCAGCGCCAACCCCTCCGGCCGCGTCTCCCCCACGCGAGCCGAGCACGTCCGCGAGTCCTTCACCCCGGAGGACGTCCTCGTTCTCGACGGCGGCCCCTGCGCCGCCGGCATCGAATCCACAGTTCTGGACCTCACGACCGACCCGCCGCGCATCCTCCGCCGCGGCGTCATCGGCGCCCGCCAGATCGCCGCCGTCCTGGGCATCTCCCCCGACCGCATCGAAGACCGCACCCCCACCGCGCAGCGCGAGCAGCCGACATCCCCCCTCCCCAGCCCCGGGATGCTCGCGAGCCACTACGCCCCCCACGCCCCCGCGGTCCTCTTCGACCCGGTGCAGTGGCCCCAGGTCGAGCAACTCGCCGCCCAGGCCCGCGCCGCGGGCCGCCACATCGCCGTGCTCACACACGAGCGTCGCACCCTCCCCGAGCCTCACGCGGTGCTCACCCTCCCCCCCGCCGCGCACACGTACGCCTCGATGCTCTACGACGCCCTGCGCCGCGCCGACTCGCTGGTTCCGGCGACCATCGCCGTCGAGCGCCCCCCGCTCACCAGCGACGACCCCGTGGACGCCTCCATCTGGGAAGCGGTCCACGACCGCCTCACCCGCGCCACGCGCCCCCTCTGATCACCGCGCACGCCCTCCGGCCGCCGCGCCGTCAGCGCCGGCACGTACACTCAACAATGTGCTCTCAGCCTTGCCCCCTCCCCCGCCGCTGGCGAGGTCGAACATCGCCAGGTGCAACTCCCCCCGGTCATCCTCGACCTCCACCCACAACCGGCTCCCCTCCGGCAGCGGGCTGGGCGCCTCCACGTGCGCGTGCCACTTCCCAACCCCGCCCTCCGCCTCCGCGCGGGCCTTGATCGACCCCGCCGCGTCCTCGGTCCCGATCCACACCCGCACCGCCACGACCTGCGCCTCCCCCTCGACAGCGGTGATGGTCAGATCCACCGCGACTTCCTTCCCCGCCTCGACCGCCCCCTCTCCCAGCGCCGCCGTCACACTGAACGACCCCGCGGTCACCACGCCAAGGTCGATCGTCGCCCCATGCTCCCCATGACGGTGATCATGACCATGCCCGTCAGCGTGATCGTGATCGTGGTCGTGCGCATGGTCGTGGTCATGCTCGTGCGTCCCGTCCCCCGACGCCGCTGGCTGCCCCCCCGCCGTGCCCCCCGTCTCCTTCCTCTCACACCCCACGACGCCGACCATCATCCCGGCGGCGGCAACAAGCGCAACAGCGGCGGCGGTCGTAGTCATGCGCATGGGTCGGCTCCTCCTGCGTGCTCAGTGCCCTTCTGCTCATCAACGCTCGATTTCGACGCCCGCCCGACCCCTGCCCACGCCCACCACCCGGTAAAGTATGCGCTCGGGTAGCCCGATAGAATGGCGCCCCAGCGGCCGTTACACTCCGGCCCAGGCCACCATGTACAACGCTGCCGCGCGACTCCTGGTTCTCCTGCTCGTGCTCGCCCAGGTGGTGGTCGCGCGCGCCGGCGGCGCTGGCGATGTGCTCTGTCTCGGCCACGCCGCCCCCGCGACTCAAGAACTCGCTTCGTCCTGCTGCCACCACCACGACCACGGCGCCCCCATCGTCCCCGCGGACCCGCACGAGCACGACTGCCCCTGCATCGACATCCCCGTCGCCATCGGCATCGCCCGCCCCGATCCAGCACGCGACACCGACGACGCCGCGCTCGCCGCGGCCATCCTGCTCGAGGCCGTCCCGCCCTCGCTCACCCCGGCGCCGATCGGCCTCCCTCGGCCCCCCACAACCGAGTGGCCGCCCGGCCCCCCTCCGGGCCTGCGCACCACGCGCCTGCTCATCTAGCCGCGCCCTGAAAGCGCCCCGGCACGCGGCCACTCGCGCCCGCGCCGCGGCATGACCGCGCGCCCTAGCCGCGGCGATCCCTGACCGCGGCACCTTCCCACATCCAAGGAGCCCCCCGTGCCCCTCCCCCTCCGAACCGGGGCGGCGGCGCTCAGCGCCCTGGCGCTGTGCGCCTGCCAGTCCTACGAGCGCCGCCCGCTCGACCTCGCGGCTCACCGCGACGCATGGACCGCGCGCTCGCCGCACGATGAAAGCGTCGCCGCCTTTGCCGCGCGCCTCGCGGGCCATTCCAGCGCGGCGGAACAACGTGCCACCTTCGACCCCACCGACGGCCTCTCCCTCCCCGAGGCCGAGGCCGTCGCCCTCGTCTACAACCCCGACCTTCGCCTCGCCCGCCTCCGCGCCGACGTCGCCCTCGCGGGCGCCCGCTACGCCGGCCTCTGGGAAGACCCGGTTCTGGGTGTGGATCTCGAGCGCATCGTCAAGAGCGTGGACCACCCCTGGGTCATCGGCGCCACGCTCGGCATCACCATCCCCCTCTCCGGCCGCACATCCGTCGAGCGCGACCACGCCACCGCCGAGCACCGCGCCGCCCTCGCCCGCGTCGCCGAGCAGGAGTGGCAGACCCGCATCGCCCTCCGCCGCGCCTGGCTC
>CALAFV010000440.1 GCA_937891445.1 uncultured Phycisphaerales bacterium
CGACCATGAACACATACTGAAACGCCAGATCCATCGCGTTCAGCGGCTTGGGCGTCTGGCTCACCTTCCACTGCGCCGCCAGGTTCGACAACTGCGTGCTGACGTCCTCCTCGATCCGCGACGGCGCCGAGTCCAGCCGCCACACGCGCTGCAGCGACCGCAGCCACTCCAGCCGCGCCAGGTTCATCACCGCAACCGGCTTGGACGTCCCCGTGAGCACCGCCGTCCCGTGCACGGCGCGCCGCAGGTCCGCCTCGCGCTGGCCCAGTTCCTCCATCTCGCGCCGCGGGTCGCTGACCAGCACGCTGTCGCGCGTCAGCCGCCCCGCGTCCCGCGCGGCCTCGAGGTACTGGTACAACTTGTACGATGCGTCCAACTCGCCGCGCCGCGGGAAGATCACCAGCCCGTCGATCAGGGACCACACCCCGAACCCCGCCAGCGCGACGAGGAAGATCCCCATCTTGAGGATCCAACTGCGGTTCAGCGTCGTGGTCTGCACGGCGGCCATGCGGCGGTACTCCTGCGTCTTCCCCATCCCGACCCCGGCTCCCCGGCCGGCCCCCCCGAGCCCGTCCCCCACACCGCGTTATCGGCGCTTCGGCGGCCCGGCTGAGGGACAGTATCGCCCCAAGCCTCGCCCTGCCGCGCACGGGAGGCGGTCGGGCCCCTCTCTACTGCGCCAGGCGACCCGGGGATCGCCGAAACAGGACAGACGCCCCGGAAATCACCCCCGCTCGATGTCCAGGTCCGGGTTCTCGAGAGTGCTCCCCCACCACGACTCGGCCCACACCCGCCCCTCCGGCGTGGCCAGGACCGGGTCGAATCCCCCGTCCGCCACCGGTCGCACGGGAATCCGCGGGTACTTCCCGGGCTTCCGCAGCGCCACCGCCAGCCACGCCTCATGTCGCCGCCGCGCGGCCGCCCCGCGCTCCAGCCACCACTCACGCAGCCGCCGGGACCAGAACATGCGGCGATTGTATCGAACCCCGCCGCCCCACAGGTCGCGCGCCGCACTGCCCCCTGGCTCGCGCCCCGCGGCCAGAGTACGCTGTTGTGACATCGCCCAAAGCGGCGGGCATTCAGCCGGGCTCACGACCACGCGTGTCCCCGAAGCGCCGCCCCGCCAGCAAACAGATCCGGCACACGCGCCCGTAGCTCAGTGGATAGAGCGTCGGTCTTCGGAACCGAAAGTCGGGGGTTCGAATCCCTCCGGGCGTGCTTCGCGCTATCCACCCGGTCTTGCGCGACGGTCCCCTCAATAGCCGTAGTCGTAGTCGTACGCGGAATCGCCGCCCGAGCCCGCCTTCATGTTCACGACCGCCGCGGCCCCAACGCCCGCCGCGGCGACCAGCGCCGCGGCCGCAATCGTGATTGCCGCGCGCCGGCGCGGCCGATCCGCAGACCCGGCAAGCCCGCCGACCAGCACCCCCGCAACCGGCGCTGCGGCGATCACCAGCGCCGCGTACCACGGCAGGTCCGCGTACGCCACCGCGCCGAGCATCGCCGCGCCGATGATGCACGCCCCGACCGCCAAGCCGGGCCCGAGCCATACCTTTGTGCCAGATCGAGCGGGCAGCCCGGCACACAAGACCGCCGCGGCCCCCGCCATGGCGAACTGGGCCAGTTTGAGGCTGTGGCTTGCCGCGATCGCGCCCGCGGCCGCGGCTCCTGTCCCGGCGAGCAAGATCGCCGCGGTGCGTGCTCCGCCCCGATGCTCTACAAGCAATGTCAGCGCCGCCATCGCCGCAACGGCCACTCCCGCCCCACTCGCCCACAGCACCTGCTCCGTCCCCGGCCCGGATCGCATCGCCGGCCACAGCACCGCCGGCCCCGCCGCGACCGCCGCCAGCACCGCGAGCACCGGCCCCGCCAGCCGCCGCGGCAGCGCCGCCCCAAGCACGGCCCCGACCACTCCCGTGCCCACGACAAGCCAGAAGATCCGCGCCTCGCTCCCATGCGGCGGCCACGACGGCAACCCGTTGATCCTCCACTGCGCCGCCGCATACGCCGCCGCGATCCCCGCCGCCGCCAGCCACAGCAGCCGCGGCGCCGCGGCCCCATCGCGCACGCCGCCGAAGCGCAGGGCGAGCCCCACAACCAGCCCCACCGCCGCGGGGATCAGCACGCCGACGACCAGTTCGAAGATCTGCTGGTTATCCATGGACCCCGCTCAACGAAAGCGCCGTGCGCGGCGGAGCCGCCCACGGCGCAAAGTCATGCTCGGCGCTCACGCCGGCCTGCAACAGGCACACGTCACCCCTGCACGCCACCCT
>CALAFV010000441.1 GCA_937891445.1 uncultured Phycisphaerales bacterium
TGCGGTGGCTAGCCGAGCGCAAGTCCAGCAGGGACAAGGGACAAAAAAATCTTGGTGGAGTTCGAATTTTCTCGTGCGGCGCGCACGATCTGTGCGCAAAACCGTTGATAAGCGCACGGTTGAAGCGGGGAGAGAAACGCGCTGAAAGCGCCTTCGCGTTGAGACCGCTTTGGCGTCCTGCGCTCGCTGCCTGGTGTCTCGTGCCTCCCCCACGGAATACCCTCCGCCATGCGCGCTCTGACCATCCAGCAATCCGGCACGCCCGTCGCCGCCAATGTGAAGTTCGTCTCCGACTGGCCCGAACCGCCGCCGCCGGCGGCGGGGGAAGTCACGGTCCGCACGCTCGCCACAGCGCTCAACCACCTCGACCTGTGGGTTGGCGCCGGCGTCCCCGGCATGACGCTCACCTACCCCCGTGTCTCGGGGTGCGATGTCTGCGGCGTCGTCGAGGCTGCGGGCCCCGGTGTGGACCCCGCGTGGGTCGGCCGCCGCGTGGTGATGAACGCCGCGATCCCGGTGACCCGACCCGGCCGCCCCGGCGATCCTCCTGCCTCCACGCTTGCCCCCGAATACCAACTGCTCGGCGAGCACAGCAACGGCGCTCACTGCGAGCGGTTCAACGCCCCCGTGAGCAACCTCGCCCCCGTGCACGAATCGCGCACCGATGAGGACGCCGCGGCCTTCGGCCTCACGTTCCTCACGGCCTACTCGATGATGATCACCAAGGCCGGGCTCCGCCCCGGCCAGAGCGTCCTGATCACCGGCATCGGCGGCGGCGTTGCCCTCGCGGCTCTGGCCATCGCCAAACTCCACGGCTGCCCCGTGGCCGTGACCAGCCGCCACCAGTCGAAACTGGACCACGCCCGCGACCTGGGCGCGGACTTTGGCGTCCTCGACAAGGGCCAGGACTGGTCCAAGGAAGTCCGCGAGTGGACCGGCAAGCGCGGCGTGGACCTCGCGGTCGATTCATCGGGCAAAGCGACGCACATCAAGTGCATCAAGTCGCTCGCCCGCGGCGGCGCGTACGTCACCCCCGGATGCACCTCCGGCCCCGACGCGGTGACCGACCTGGCCCGCATCTTCTGGAACCAACTCCGCATCCTGGGCTCGACGATGGGAACAGTGGACGAGTTCCGCGAGGTCGTCGCCCTGTTCAACGCCGGCCGCCTCTCCCCCGTGATCGACCAGGTCTACCCGGCCGCGCAGGGCGCGGAGGCGTTCGCGCGGCTGGAGTCCGCGGAGCAGTTCGGCAAGGTCGTGATCTCGTGGGCCTGATCAGGCTTGTTGAGCCTGCTCGGTAACCGGACCGCTCAGCGCCGGCGGCGCCGCAGCCCGAAGACCCCCGCGGCACTCAGCGTCATCGCCGCCGCGCCCGGCGCGGGGACGACGATCAACTGGTCCTGCGCGGTGGCGGACCGCAGGACGCGGAACTCCGGGATGTCATCCGGCGTCTGGGTACTCGCGACCTCGAGCAACCACTGCTGCGCCAGGTCGCGCGTGTCGCCCAGCGAGTTGACGACAAAGTCGCCGTCCAGCAGGTCGGCGCTCAGGTCGTGAACGATCTCCCAGATGGCAAGTTGGAATGCCGCGGACTTGTCGATCGTCACGGCGTGGTGCCGGTGCCGCGTCCACAGCCGCGCCAGGGCGTCGATCACCGGGCCGGCGTACCCCGCCTCCTCCATGGTCAACACCTCGTAGGTGTGAACCACGCCGGCCTCAACAGGCTCGTTGACCTCGAGGCAGAACCCCTCGAAGGTCATCGGGACCTCGCTCCCCTCCGAGGGCGTGTCGACCCGCGTCCAGTGGAAGGTGGCCGTCGGCACGATCGTGAACGGGTCGCCGCCGAAAAGCGTCGGGGCGGAGATGTTCACGTTCTTCATGTGCAGCGGCGTGTGCCAGACTTCGATCACATCCGCGCTGGCGCCCGCGGCGAAGATGCACGCAAGGCCCGCCGAGAGGACCGTGAGGCGTCCGATGCTCTTCATGTCTGGTCTCCTCCGACGCACCCGCCGCGCTGGCGGGGAAGGGAACCCGGCCCGGGGCCGATCTGGTCGGCGACCCGCGACCGCTGGGAGTGGGCGGTGTTCAAGTGTGCGGCGCGGCCCCGAAATCGCCATGAAGGCGGGGTTGCGCTGCACCACAACTGTCCGTTTGTAGCGAACGGCGCCGCCGAGGACAGGCGGCCGCAAAGGTTATCCGACGTGCTAGGCGTTATCGCGCCGCCGTGTCAAGCCTTCGATCGAATTCTGTCCACGGTTTTTGTGGTCGATCGCCCGTCCACCATCGGCAACAGTTCGACGCGCCCGCCGGTAGAAAGGACGAACTCCGCGGCCGGCACGCGGTCGATGGTGTATTCCCCGCCCTTGACGAGCACGTCCGGCCGCACGGCCTTGACGGTCGGGACCTCCGTGTCCTCGTGGAAGATCACAATGGCGTCCACGCACGCCAGCCCGCCGAGCAGTTCGGCCCGGTCCTGCTGCGTGTACACCGGCCGCTCGGGGCCTTTCAGACGGCGCACGGACTCGTCGGAGTTGATCGCGACAATCAGGAAATCGCCCAGAGCAGCGGCGCGGCGCAGCAGCGACAGGTGCCCCGCATGCAGGATGTCGAAGCACCCGTTCGTGAACACGATTGTCTTGCCGGCCCGCCGCAGCGCCGCGACCTCGACCTGGAGTTCCTCGAGCGTGCGGAGTTTGCCGCTCGCCCCGCCGACCTCGCCGAGGTCGGCCGCCCCGCCGCGCGTCCGCTCCCGCACCAGCACCTCGCGGTGGATCTGCTCGATCGGGATCGGCACGCACCCGAAGACCTCGACCTCCAGTCCCGCGGCCGCGTTGGCGAAGCGGACGGCGTCGTGCCAGGACATGCCGTTGGCCCGGCCCGCGGCCAGCGCGGCGAGCACCATGTCGCCGGCGCCCGAGACGTCGTAGACCTGTCGCGCCATCGTCGGCACAATCTGCGCGACGCCGCCTCGCTCCAGCAGCAGCGCGCCCTGTTTGTCGAGCGTGATGACCGCGGCCTCGAGGTCCAGGTCGCGCACCAGCCTCTCTGCGGCCGGCGCGTGGGCCTCCGGCGCGGCGTCGTCCTCGGGCTTGATGCCCGTCGCCGCGGCCGCCTCGATGCGGTTCGGCGTCATGACTGTGCAGCCGCGGTACTTCGCGTAGTCGCGGATCGCCGCGGGATCGGTGAAGACCGGGACGCCGCGGGCGCGAGCCCGCTCGATCACCGCGCGGCAGACGGCCTCGCAGCAGACGCCCTTGTTGTAGTCTTCGAGGCAAACGACATCGGCGCCGTCGAGGGCCCGCTCGAAGGCCGCGATCAGCGCCGCCCGCTGGGCATCCTCAAGCGGCTGGCGGGACTCGTAGTCCACGCGGAACATCTTCTGCGGGTGGCGGTGCTGGGCCAGGCCGATGAGGCTGCGCTTCACGGTCGTCGGCCGCGAGGGGTCCTCGACCAGACCGGCAGTGTCGACGCCGGCCTCGCCCAGCAGGCGGCGGAGGGCGGCGGCGGAAGCATCGGCGCCGGTGACGCCGATCGCCCGCACCTGCCCCCGCATCGCCGCGAGGTTCAGGCACACGTTCGACGCCCCGCCCGACCGCTCCTCGGTCCGCTGGACGTGTAGCACCGGGACGGGCGCCTCCGGGCTCATGCGGTCGGCGTTGCCGTAGACCAGTTCGTCGAGCATGAAGTCGCCGACGACAACCGCCGTGAAGGGGCGCCAGCGGGAGAGTGTTGCGAGGAGGTCGGACATGGGGGGAGCCGAGTTGGGGGGTAGCGTAGGAGGGTAGCAGCGACTGACCGGGATCATGCTCGTGGTGCAACCGGCTCGCAGCGCCGGTCGGCGGCCAGGACGGCCCGGAGCAGGTCGTCGCGGCCGCGGTCGAAGTGCAGATCGAGCATGGGGCGGGCAACCGGGCACGGCCAGGTCGCGGGATCGAGTACGCCGAGTTTGGCCCAGTCCTTTTCGGTGGTGACGATGGCCTCGGCGCCCGCGGCGGAGTGGAGGATTGCCCGCACGGTTTCGGGGTCGTAGCGGTCGTGGTCGGGCAGCACCATCGCCGCGGCGACATCGGCGCCGGCGGCACGGAGGCCGGCGAGGAACGCATCGGGGTTGCCGATTGCGCACACGGCGGCGATGCGCCGGCCGGCGAGCCAGTCCACGGCGTGTTCGGCTTCGCCGCCGCTGGGGTCGGTGATGGTCAGCCGCGTCCACTTGTGGCGCGTCGCCGCGAGGACCGCGCGGGGCGTGATGGCCGCGGCCCGGCGCAGGATGGCCTCGACGCGGTCGGGCGTCGCCATCTCGGCGTGGGTCACGACGACGGCGTGGGCGCGGGCGAGCGATGCGACGGGCTCGCGGAGCCAGCCGGCAGGCAGGAGGCGGTCGGCGAAGGGATCTCGCGAGGCGTCGAGGAGGACGATGTCGAGGTCGCGGGCGAGGCGGCGGTGCTGGAAGCCATCATCGAGGACGACGCAATCGACCTCGCGGCCTTGGTCGGTGGCGAACAGGCGCTGGAGGCCCGCGGCGCGGTCGGGCTGGGCGACGATGGGCACGCCGGGGAGGAGACGCTTGTACAACTCGGCCTCGTCTGATTTGGTCGTGTTCGCGGGGCCGCGGGCGTGACGCGGAACGTAGCCGCGCATCGCGATGCACGGGCGGCGACCGGCTTCGAGCAGTTCGCGCACCAGCAGCGTGACCATCGGGGTCTTGCCGGTGCCGCCGACGGAGAGGTTGCCGACGCTGATGACGGGCCGGTCGAGGCGCACGACGGATCGGCCGGCGTCGAAGCGGCGGTTGCGGCGGACGACGGCCGCGGCGTACACGGGCTCGAGGACGCGGCCGATCCACGCGGGGACGGGGCCGCGGCGGAGTTGGTCCGGAGCGGCGGCAGCGCCGTCAGGCCTGCTCATCATCGGCGCTCCGCTCGCCGTGGTCACAGTCCCCGCCCGCGGGGGGCGCGCCGATCGGCCGCGCCATGGCGCGGCGCAGGGCCCGGCGGTCCTCCGCGTGCAGGCGGAGGTTGTTGATGACGTCGATCATCGCGACGGTGACGACGATCACCAGCATCCCGACGATGGCCAGCCACGTCAGGACGAACATCGCGGACTGGGCGGGCGTGACCACGCCGAAGCCGTAGCCGAGGAGGCCCGCGACGACCATCATGAGCAGGCCGGCCGCGACGCGGATGCGCCGGCGGCTGGGGGGAATGTCGGCGCGGTACATGACCAGCACGTGCCCCGCGATGAACAGCATCGCGAATCCCGCGGCGGGGAGCGCGATCCATGGCGGCAGCAGCGGCGTGTTCGGCGGCATCGGCGCGCAGGGGCGGGGCGATCAGGCGCCCGCGCCGCTGGCGCACGCCGACGTGAACCACTCGAGCCGGCGCGGGAGCATCGACATCGGCAGACCCATGATCGTAGTCGGGTCGCCGTCGTACTCGATCGGCCATCCGTCGGCCAGGCGTTCGGAAAGGTTGTAGGCCCCGGCCTTGCCGCGCCAGCCGCCGGAAGCGACGTAGGCGTCGATCCGCGACTCGCCGATGTGGCCGACACGCACGGTTGCGCTGTCGGCGAAGAGTTCGCGCCGACCGGTAGCAGGGTCCATCAGGCAGACGCCGGTCACAACGGTGTGACTGCCGTTCTGGAGGCGGCGGATGATGGCGCCGGCTTCCGCGGCGTCGCGCGGCTGGCCGATGAACTCGCCGTCTTTCACGACAACCGTGTCGGCCGCGACGAGGACGGCCTCGCCGGGGCGCGGACGGCCGAGTTCGGCGCTCCGGCGCGCGGCGGCGGCCTTGAGGTGCGCGAGCGCCATCGCCCACCATGCGGCGTTGACGGGGCCGGGATTGAGTTGCGCATCGTCCACGCCCGGGTTGAGCGCAACGGCATCGATCCCCGCTTCCGCAAGGAGGCGGCGACGGCGCGGGGACGTGCTGGCGAGGTAGATCTGTGGCATCGCTGCGGCCCACCGGCCATCGGCGCCCGACCGCCCCAGTTCAACGCCGGGACCGGGGCCGTTGTTGCGGTTCTTCGGAGCGCCGGGCTCGGTCCGATCACAACCGGAAGCCTCGTAGCAGGGAACCGGGGAACAGGGAGCGATGGGGATCATGGCGGCCATTCCTTCGGATTTCGGAGTGGGCGTTTCCAGCCCACCCTCCCCCTGTCCCGGCGCGGGCGTGTGCGCCCCGGGTTTCCCCCCTACGGTGTGGGCGTATGCGGGCCCATCTCGTCCAGTTCGACATCGCCTGGGAAGACAAGCCCCGGAACTACGCACGCGTGCGGCGGCTGATTGCCGACGCGGCGGAGGCGGGCCGGCTCCGGCCGGGCGATCTCGCCGTACTCCCAGAGATGTTCGACACGGGGTTTTCCTTCACGCTTGATCGCACGGAGGATCGAGACGGGAAGACGCTGGCGTTCATCAGGGAGGTCGCGGCGGAGTTCCGTATCACGCTGCACGGCGGGCGGACGGTGGTCGGACCGGATGGACGCGGGCTGAACCTGGCGACCATCGCAGGGCCGGACGGCGCGGTGCTGGCGGAGTACGCCAAGGTTCACCCGTTTACGTACGGACGCGAGGGGGAGTTCTTCACCGGCGGGGACCGGGTGGTGACGTACGCGTGGCGCGCGGACGAAGACCGGACACTGACCGTGTGCCCGGCGGTGTGCTACGACCTGAGGTTCCCGGAGTTGTTCCGGCAGGGGTTGATGATGGGGGCGGAGGCGTTCGCGCTGGGGGCGAACTGGCCGGCGCCGCGGGCGCACCACTGGCGGGCGCTGCTGATCGCGCGGGCGATCGAGAATCAGGCGTTCGTCTTCGGGGTCAACCGGTGCGGGAACGATCCGCACCTGGCGTACGCGGGCGGGTCGATCGCGGTGGGGCCGAAGGGGGATGTGCTGGGGGAAATGGGCGGGGAGGAGGGGGTGCTGTCGGTGGACGTCGACGTGGCGGCGCTACGGGAATGGCGGGAAACGTTCCCGGCGTGGAAGGACCTGCGGCTGATCAAGCCGACGACGTGACGGCGGCGCCGGTCAGCGCGCCGTCGCCACCCGGTCCACCTCTTCCATCGTCGTGACGCCGCGGGCGACGAGTTGCCAGCCGCTCTGGGTGAGGGTGGTGAACAGGCCGCTCTCGATAACCTTGCGCATCTCCTGGATCGTCGGGCTCTTGAGGATGACGTCGCGGAGGTCCTCGGTGAAGTCGAGGAGTTCGAAGATGGCGCGGCGGCCGCGGTAGCCCGTGCGGAGGCACTGGGCGCAGCCGGTGGCGACGTAGATCTGCTTCTTACCCTCAAGGAAGCGGCCCATGCGGGTGGCCTGAGCGGGGGTGACGGGGACGCCGCGCTTGCAGTTCTCGCACAGCAGACGCACGAGACGCTGGGCGAGGATGACCTCCATGGAGGTCGCGACGAGATAGGGCTCGACTTTCAGGTCCAGCAGGCGGAAGACGCTTGAGATCGTGTCCTTGGCGTGGACGGTCGAGAAGACCAGGTGGCCGGTCATCGCGGCCTGCATGGCCGTGCGGGCGGTCTCCTCGTCGCGGATCTCGCCGACGAGGATGACGTCGGGGTCCTGGCGGAGGACGGAGCGGAGGAGGGCGCCGAAGGTGTTGCCCTTGCGCTCGTCGGTGGGGA
>CALAFV010000442.1 GCA_937891445.1 uncultured Phycisphaerales bacterium
ACCGTTGCCTCAGCCGCCGGGCAGGTTCTTGTCCATCCAGTCGTCCTGGCGGAGCACCTCGGCGCGGCTGCGCCGGCCGCGGCCCTCGGCCCGCATCTGGGCGAGGCGGAAGACGACCAGGGCACGCCGCCGAGCGGCGCCGGTGAGTTCCTCGGTGCGCGAGGTCCGCCGCAAGTACGCGGCGGTGTGCGGTACGTACAGGCGCGCGAGTTCGTCCTCGAGGCTGACGAAGATCTGCGCGGAGCCGGGATCGCCCTGGCGGCCGGCGCGGCCGATGAACTGCCGGTCGATCCGCTTGGCCGTGTGCATCTCGGTCAGGATGACGTGCAAGCCGCCGGCGGCCAGCGCGGCGGGATCGGGCTTGATGTCGGTGCCGCGGCCGGCCATGTTCGTCGCGACCGTGATCGCCGCCCCTTCACCCGCCGGCCCCCGCCCGCCGATGCCGGCCCTCTCGATCAGTTCGGCTTCTTCTTTGTCGTGCACCGCGTTGAGGACGCGGTGCGGGAGGCCGAGTTCCGTCAGGCGGCGGCTGACCAGTTCGGAGGCCTCGATGGAGCGCGTGCCCACGAGCACCGGCCGGCCCTGCTCGTGCAGCGTGCGGATCGACTCGACGACCGCCCGCCAGCGGGCCTCCGCCGAGCGGAAGACGCGCGTCGGCCACTGCTCGCGGATCATCGGCCGGTTGGTCGGGATGACCGTCACCGGGCGGGAGTAGACCTTCTCCATCTCCGCCGTCGCGTCCGCGGCAGTGCCGGTCATCCCGCACAGGATCGGGTACATGCGGAAGAAGCGCTGGAAACTCACCCTCGCGAGGGTCTCGCGGTCGGCGGTGACTTCCAGCCCCTCCTTGGCCTCGACGGCCTGGTGCAGGCCGTGCTCCCACTGCCGGTCGGGGAGGATGCGGCCGGTGTACTCGTCCACGATGAGCACGCGGCCGTCCACGACGGCGTATTGGTGCCCGTTGTGGTAGCAGTGGCGGGCGACAAGGGCCTGTCGGATGAGTTCCTCCGCGCGGCGGGTGGCGCGCCAGATCGGGTCGTCGAGCCGGAAGCACATCTCGCCGACACGGTGCTTGCCGCGGCGGGTGAGTTCGGCCTTGCGGCGGAGGTGGTCGATCTTGTAGTCGGGGCCTTCGTCGAGCCGGCGGGCGATCTCGGCGGCCTGCACGTAGACCGGCGCCATTTCGTCCTGGCGGCGCGATCGGGCGATGATGAGCGGGACGACGGCCTCGTCGATGAGCACGGCGTCGGCCTCGTCCACCAGCGCGGCGCGCAGGCCGGGGATCAACGGGCCGCCGGCGCTGCCGGCCGGGCCGCCGAGCAGGCGCTTGCCGGCCCATGCGGAATCCATGCGGCCCAGGCGGATCTGGTCGCGGAGCCAGTCGGCGGTGATCTGCTTGGGGGTGCCGTAGACGATGGCGCGGGCGTAGATGTCGGCCCGTTCCTCGGGGCCTTGGGCGTGGGTGATCGCGCCGACGCTGCAGCCGCAGCGCCGGTAGATGCTCGCGCGCGACTGGGCGTCGCGCGTCGCGAGGTAGTCGTTGACGGTGAAGACGTGCAGGTGCTTATAGCGCCAGGCGAGCATTGGCGCGGCGAGAGAGCCGGTGAGCGTCTTGCCCTCGCCCGTGAGCATCTCGATGATGCGGCCGTGGTAGAGGGCCATCGCGCCCATGAGCTGGACGATGAACGCCTCCTCGCCGGTCTCGCGGCGGGCGACCTCGCGGATCGCCGCCATCGCGCGCCGGACGGTGGCGTCGTCCTGCCGTCCACGGACGAAGACCTCGCGGATGGTCCGCACCGCCTCATCCAGCGCCGCTTCGGAGTGGTTGCGGAACTCCGTCGCCAGCGCATCGACCGCCTCGGCCTCGCGGCGCAGGAAGGCGACCGACACCTTGCGGTGGCGGAGTTTCACCTGCACGTGGTTGGCCAGCAGGTCCAGACCGGTGTACGTCGGCGGCCGCCGCCGGCGGCTGCGGACGGATTCGTACAGGGCCTGATATCGCGTGACTGCCTGCGTCATGTGGAAACGGCCGACTCACCACAACTTGGCTACTTGGCCCCTTTGCATCACAGGTTGATCCTTCCCTGGATCGCGCGGGCGAGCCGGTCGGCCCATTGGAGAGCCAGCGGCTTGGCGGGGAGGGCGAAGCGCACCTTGACCCGCTGCCCGACGGCCAGTTCCCACGGCCGCTCGCCGTTGGGGCCTTCCTTAGGGTCGATGTAGACGGTGAAGGTCGGGCGCTTGGCGATTGTGCCCGTGCGGTCGGTCGGCTCGGTCTCGACCTGGCCGCCGCCCGCGAAACCTATCGCGGGGCTGACCAGTTCCTTGCGACCGGCGGGAGGCTCGCGGACGTTCGTGCCGTCGAAGACGCTGTCCACCTGCGACGCGAGGCGGAACCGGACCGTGTAGGGGCGGGCCGCCTTGTCGAAGAGCCACGAGGCCTCCTGGCCCATGGTGGCGGCGATGCGGATGCGCGACGTGTCCACGACCTCGCAGACCGCGTCGCCACGCCGGACGTACGCACCCAGCAGACGCGCGGGGTCGCCGGAGACGACGACGCCGTCGTGCGGCGCCCGGACGACGAGTTCCCCGATGCGCCGATCGAGTTCGGCGAGCGTCTCGCGGTAGACGGCGGCACGTTCGCGGGCCGCCTGGGCCGAGGCGGGCTGACCTTCGCGCATCGCCGCCCGCTCCTGGACCTGGAGTTCCTCGATCGCC
The DNA here is from genome assembly GCA_937891445.1 of uncultured Phycisphaerales bacterium. Lineage (GTDB taxonomy): Bacteria > Planctomycetota > Phycisphaerae > Phycisphaerales > UBA1924 > CALAFV01. Next base: position 2,719 of record CALAFV010000442.1, read on the forward strand.
GCGATCACCTCGGCGCGCTGCGCGAGCAGGTCCTGGCTCTCCAGTTCGAGGATGGGTTCGCCGGCCTTGACGGCGTCGCCCGGCCGCCGATGGGCGATGGCGACGAAGCCGTCCGCGCCGACGAAGACGCCCGACCGGGCCTCGCTCTCGATCACGCCCCAGCCGCGACGCCAATCGGGCATCGGCACGACGCCGACGGCCACGAACCCCAGCGCCAGCAGGGCGGCGCTGACGCAGATGCCGCGGAGGCGGTGCTCCGCGAGGGCGGGGCTGGAGGCGAGCCAGTGGACGAACGCGCCGATGGGGAGGATGAACCACGCCGAGGCGGTCCACACGGCCAGCACCAGGCCAAGGCCGAAGGCGATCCCCATGACGTACAGAGTGATCGTGATGAACAGGAACACGCGGTACGCCAGGGCCAGCAGGCCGTAGACGATGAGGATTGCCTGCTCGCCGCGGAGCGTGCTGGGAAGGACGGCGCTGGGGCGCTCCAGGCGGTAGATGTACTTCTGGAGCAGATACTTGAGCATCTGGTTCGACCGCTGGGCGAGGTTCGGCGTCTCCAGCAGGTCGGCCAGGATGTAGTACCCGTCGAAGCGCATCAGCGGGTTGGCATTGAAGAGCACCGTCGCCACGCTCGCGGTGAGCATCGCGTTAAAGGCGATCTGCCGCGCGAGGCTTCCTTCGGGCGAGCCGGCCCAGATGATGGCGGCCACCGCCGCGGCGGCCAGTTCGAAGATCATGCCGCCCGCGCCGACGGCGATGCGCTTCCACTTGTCCGTAAAGCCCCACGCGGCCGAGGCGTCCACGTACGGGCTCGGGAAGAGCACGAGCATCATGACGCCGAACTCGGGGACCTGCCCGCCGAAGCGTCGGCAGATCACGCCGTGCCCCGTCTCGTGCCACAGTTTGAGGACGATGAAGACGACGATCAGCCACGGCCAGTTCGCGGGCGCCAGCGTGTCGCGGACGTGCTGCGGGTTAAACAGCGCGTCCCACGCGCCGGGCGTGGCCGTGAGGTAGTAGAACGCGAAGGCAAGCAGCCCGACCCAGGCCAGCAGACCCCACCGGCTGATCAGCGGGCGGAAGACCGGCTCCAGCGCGGTGAGAATCGCGTTGGGGTTCAGCAGGCGGATCTTGAAGTACATGATCCCGATCGCCTGCTGCTGGATCTTCTTCTTGACGCGCTCGCGCCCGCGGCGGAGGAGTTGTTCGGTCTCTGGCGGGACGTCGCCGCTGAGGAGGTTGGCGCTGTAGAGCTGGCTGATGAGTTGGATGACTTCGTTCTGGGTCGGTGCCGCGTCGCCGAACTTGCCCAGGGCGATCTTCCACGCGGTCTCGACGTCGCGGGAGCCGTCCAGCAGCCCGACGAACTCGTAGGCGACGGGGTTGAGCCGGTAGAACTGGTTGCTGGCGGGGTCGTGGACGACGTGCCAGCGCCGGCCGCGGTAGCGCTGGCGCGTGATCTCCACATGCGGGCGCAGGCGCGGCTTCATTGTCCGCACGCGGTGCCAGAATGGGCTGAATGTCGCGCGTTCGCTCATGGGTTACGCACCGGGCATCGGACGCCGGGCACTGGCGAGGGGGCGGTCGCGGTCGGACACCAGTGCCCAGTGCCCGACCCTGGCCGCATTACCACAGCCACATCCTCACGGTCTCGTAGAGACGGCGGGTGCCGATCCACAGGAGGGAGTGCCGCTGGGTGTCGAGGCGAGCGCGGCCCTCCATGCCCGGGCGCATCCACGGCTCGACGCGCTCCAGACGGGCGCGGACCTCGTAGGCATTGACGCCGTCCCGTGCCTCCGAAAGCGGGACGATCCGCTCCAGTGTCAGGGCCACAGGGTCGGTGGGTCGGCCCTTGGTCGCCAGTTCGCCGCCGCTGGCGCCGTCCCCGTCCTCGAAGGCGCGGGCCACCAGCGCGATGTCGCGCTCGTCCACGCGGATGACGGCGATCATGTCGTCCAGCGGCGCGATCTCCATCAGCGCATCGCCGAGTTTGACCGATGCGCCGACGCGGTCGGTCAGCCGCCCGCCGAGGATCGTGCCGCTGATGGGCGCGGTGATCTTGGCCTTGTTGATGCGGTACTCGTAAACGTCCAGTTCGGCCTTGGCCCGCGCCTTCTGCGCCAGGGCGCGCTCGACGCGGCCGCGGTCCCCTTCCGCCGCGGCGGCCGCGGCTTCAAGTTCCGCCTGGGCGATCTTCTGGCGGGCGTCGATCGCCGAGAGTTTCCACTCGGTGTCGTCCAGTTCCACCAGCACGTCGCCCGCCTTGACGCTGTCGCCGGGCTCGAGCGGACGCCCCTGCGCGTTGGTGCCGAGCCTGGCGATCACGCCGTCAAGGGGCACCGAGATGATGCGGCGGTCCCGCGGCTCGAGCACGGCTTCGGCGCCGACGCGATACGTGATTCGGTACAGGCTCACAAAGGTCAGCGCCGCGAGGACCAGCACGCCGGCAATCTTCCACGCCGTGTGCCGCGGGCCGACGAGCCAGGCCCCGCCCTTGATCATGCTGTCCCACGCGCGGGCGGCGACGATGCGGTCGTCGCTGCGCCGGATCCGCAGCACCGGCGCGATCAGGTCCAGCGCCGACTGGATCAGTTCGATGACCGACAACTCCACCGCCCCCTCGCCCGCGGTTTCGATCGTCACGACGCCGACGACGTGGTCGTCGATCCGCAGCGGGAGCGAGCAGACCTTGAGTTTGGCGTCCCCGGCGGCCAGTTCGCGGTGGGCGTGCGTGATCGCCTGCGCCAGCAGGACGTCGCCGTGCGGGCCCTCGGCCGGCGGCGGCGGGTAAAGGACGGGCTGCTCCTGGTCGAGGCACTCGTCCATCGCGGCCTGGAGTTTCTGCACCATGGCCATGCGGCGGTCGAAGTGCTCCGTGTCGCTGATGGCCTCGACCTTGATCTCGTCGCCGTCGCGGGTGCGAATCCATCCGAGGGCGACGCGGTCAACGCCGAACTGCTTGGCCAGGTCGTTGGTCAGTTGCATCGCAGCGCCCTTGAAGTTGGGCGCGTTGTTGATCGACGCGATCAGGCGTGTCGCAAGGTCCAGCGCGGCGCTGGCCTGCTGTGTGCGCCGCAGCGCCTGCCGGGCGCCGTGGGCGTGCACGTAGCCGGCGAGCACCTCCGCCATCGCGAGTGTGCTCCGCACGGCCTCCCTGCCCCGCGGCTCGATGAGGAGCGTGATCACCGCGCCCGCCACCGGCGCCCCGGAGGCCGACTGCCCCATCACCGGCACGGCCAGCACGTAGCCGCGGCCGGGAGAGCCGTCGTAGTACACGTCCTGCTTGTCCAGCCCGAAGGCGCGAGCCTGACCGGACGAGGCGGCCGCACGCGCCGCGCTCTTGGCCTCGGTCGCCATCTCGACCGCCTGCGCGATGTGGCCGTCGTTGGGGTCATGCGCACGGCTGGTGTTCGCGGGCGGGGGCCACACGGAGGCCGGCCGCGGCTCGGGTTCGTCCCCCTCGCCCCGCTCGAGCATGTACAGGACGCCCTGGCGCGCGGCGCTGACCTGCGTGATCACCGCGAGCAGACGCTCGAGGAACGACCGGTCATCCGGCGCAGCGGCGCTGAGTTCCTGGACGACCTTCGCCCATCCGGGGCTCTTGAGATTCGACAGGTCGATCACCGCGACGTCTCCGAACCGGCCCGGCTGGCCACCCCCGCAGGCTCGGCCTCATCCAGCCGCGGCCACTCCCCCTCCGGCGGGGTGAACCGGACCATGGCCTGCGTCCCGGCGGGGAGGCCGGTCGGGTTGGCGATCTCGACGCGGACGCGCCGGGTCAGGCTCACGGAGTCGGCGACGGGGGAGACGTACAGGACCTTCCCCTCGACGAGGCGGCCGCCGCCGTGCAGGTCCAGCAGGACCCACGCCGGCGAACCTTCCTTTAGCCCTAGTTCCACCGTTTCGCCGGTGCGCGGGAAGGCGTCGAGCCAGAGTATCTCGGTGTTCACCACGCGGATGGCGGGCATCTGCTCATTGACGCCCTGCCCAACATCCACCATGACCTCCTCGACGACCCCGTCGAAGGGGGCCTCAAGCCGGTAGGTCTCGTACCGCCCCTCGGCCTGCTGCACGAGCAACTGGGCCTCCTGGAGGCGGACCTTGGCCTGGTCGAGGGTGAGTTCGGCCTGGCGCTGCTCGATGCGTCGCTCCTCGAGTTCCATCGCCGAGCCCGACCCCTTCTCGCGTGCCTCAAGGAGGTTCTTGTAGCGGAACTTGGCCAGTTCGAGCTGGGCCTCCGCCGCCTTGACCTCAAGGTCGGTGCCCGCGCGGAGTTTCTGGACGTCCAGGGCGGCCTTGATCTCCGCGTCCCGGGCCCGAATGAGCAACTCGCCCGCCTTGACCCGCTGGCCGCCGACCACGGCGACCTCCCGGATCTCGGTCGGGAAACTGAACCGCATCGTCACGTCGCGGCTGGGTTTGGTGAAGGTCTCGACCCCGCCGAACCTGGCGGCGGCCTGCCGCCACGCGGAATCGCTGGCGCCGGTCGTCGCCGCAATCGCCTCGCGCCGCCCCGCCGCCCCGGCGGGCTGTGTCCCCGCCTCTCCCCGTGCAGGAACGGGAGCCAAGGCGGTCAGTGCAACACAAAGTCCCGCGGCAAGGGCCGCGACCCCGGTCGGATTGGAGTTTTTCATCGGGCGATGATAGAACCGGCCGGCCACCGGACCAGCCGGGCTTCCCGCGTGGGCAATCCCCAGTCTACCCCACCGGGGTCAGGTGTCCAAGCGCTCCCCTCCCGGTTGTGTTGTCCCCGCGTGTGTCCCCCGTCGGGGGTGGCGGGGTGGTCTGCGCGAGTTTGGCCGTTTCCCTCACCTTGCCCCCGTTTTCGGACGATACCGCGCCCCGGACAACCCTTGGAACCCGGTTCGAGGCCCTGCGATGACCACCCCCTCGCCCTCCGCCGCCTTCCCTGATCCCGCCCACGTCCTGCGCCAGGCAACCGCCGCGATCGAGGAACTCAACGCGGCGGCGTCACGCCTCCGGGCCGCACGCGAGGCCCTGGATTACAAGATCACCGAGCACATCAACGCGCAGCAGCGCCAGGTGGAGGAGATGCTGGCGTACCAGGATGCGCGGCTGCAGCGGACGTTGGCGGACCACCAGCGCCGGTTCGCGGAGCGGATCGCCGCGCTGGACGCATCCTTCGACGACCAACTCGAAGAACTCACCGGCGTGCACACCCGGGCTGTCGCGGCGGCCCATCTGGCCTGCGAGCGGGCGGTCGAGAACACCCGGGCCGCGGGCCGGCTGGCGACGCAGAGCGCTCACGAGTCGATCGCCGCGTTGGAGGAGGAGATCGCGGCGCGGACCGAGAGCGTGCTGTCGCGGCTGCGGTCACACGCGGCCCACGCCGCCGCCGAGGCCGCGGTGCATCTGGCTCAGACGCGAGAGGCCGACGAGACGCTGCGGGCTCGCCTGGAGCAGGCCGCGCAGGTCGCGGAACTGCTCGACCGGCGCCTTGCGGAGATCCTCGGACAGAGCGAGCAGGGAGCGCCGGCGCAGCAGGCCCAGCCGCCGCTGCGGCGGGCGGCCTGATCGGGTCCGGCTGGTTCGCACCTATGCGTGCCGGTTCGCCTATCCGCCCCGTGCGCCGATCGCGATCTTGGTGATCCCCGCCTCCGCGCTGACTTCGTGCACGCGCACGACGTCCTCCCATGGGACGGTGGGTCCCGGGCGGACAATAACCTCGATCTCGTCCACCGCGGTTCCAGCCGCAAAGGCCCGCAGCGCCGCGAGAACACTTTCGAGCGGCGCGAGTTCCAGACCGACGCCGGTGGCGAGGGTGCCGCCCGCGCCAGCGTCGAGGACAACCTCCAGGCGCGTGGGGGGGAGTTCGAACGGGTCCTGCGTTGCGGGGCCGCGCGACGCCGCGGGGGCGACTTGGCTGCGGAGGAACCACTCGTCCCCGATGAAGGCGGTCCCGGCCATGAAGAAGACGAGGATCACGAGCACGACGTCCACCATGGGCGTCATGTTCGGGCCGAAGGCCCCCTCGCCGGGGGCGCGGCCCATGGACCGGGCCGCGGCGGCCATGGCGTCGCGCCGGCGGAAGCGCGGCGTGGCGCTCATCGCTCACCTCCGCCGGCGGGCGTGATGCGCTCGGCCACGAGTTCGACGCTGCGTGCCCCAGCGCCGGCGCAGGCCCGCAGCACGGGTTCCACAGAGGCGTAGGCCAGACGCCGCCCGCCGCGGACCTGCACGGCGGTCTCGGGCTTCTCCAGCAGCCGGCCGCGCACCAGCGCCTCAAGGTCCGCGACGGTCGGGATCTCTCGCCCGTCCACGAGGACGCGGGCGGCGCCACTGGGGTCGCCGCCGAGCGGAGGCGCGACGTTGACCACCAGCACGTCCGGCCGCTGCTCCTGCACGCCGATGGCGCTGGGGGCCAGTTCCATCGGCGTGAGTTGACGCGACGCGAGGCGTCCGACGATCAGGTAAAACACGATCAGGCACATTACGACGTCGATCATCGGCGTCACGTTGATGTGCGAGATCGACCCCGCGCTGGACACCATCCGCCGCCTCACGGCACTCCCCCTTCCGGACCGGTACAAACCGGCGTCAGGCCGAACTGGTGACACGCCGATCTGTGTGGGGCTGTGCTCATCTGCGACCGCCGGCTCCTCCCGGTCTGCGTGCGATCCGCGGCTGCGAGGGTTCGGCTACCGGCTTGCGCGGCCGGCGATGATGCCCTCAACCAGTTGGGCGCTGATCGACATCGCCCGCGTGCACAGGGCCTCCACGCGGGTCCGGAAGAAGCCCAGCGCGGCCAGGGCGGGGACCGCCAGCAACAGGCCCAGAAGCGTGTGGAAGAGCGCCTTGGAGATGCCCAGCGACAGTTCGCCGGGGCCGGCGCGCCCGCCGGTCTCCCCGAGCGATGCGAACGCGATGATCATCCCCCAGACCGTTCCCGCCAGGCCCAGCAGCGGGCCGAGCGTGCCGATGATGTTGAGCGGCTCGACCTTCCGCAGCCAGCGGGCGCACTGCTCGCCCGCGGCCAGTTCCGCGGCCTCTCGCACCGCCCCGGCCTCCTCGGGCGCATCGAGCGCCGAGCGGACGACGGCGCTGACGAACGCGTCGTCGTGGCTCACGTACTGCCGCAGTTCCTCCCACCGCCGTGCGTCGATGAGCGTGCGGATGTTCCGCTCGGCGTCGATCGGGAGGATGTAGCGTTCCCGGATCTCGATCGCGCATCGGGCGATCACGAATGCGGCGGTGATGCTCCCGGCCACCAGCAGCACCGTGAACAGGTCGGCCGAGCCCCAGAACAGCCCCCAGAGGGAGACATGCTCCTCGGCCGCCGCCTCCGCGGATCCTTCCTGGGCCTGCGCGGCCGCCGCCAGCAGCGCTACGCTCGCGACCGCAGCGAGGTGTGCCAGCCTCGCGCGAAAGCGGCCGCTTGTGGAGGGCTCCGTCCCGGGTCCGTGGGCGTCGTGCTTCATGACCGACGATGGTAACGCCCACGCGCCGGGCCGACCAAGCCGGCTCGGCGAGCCCTCATGCGGCACGCCGGCCACTATGCGGAGACGTCCGGGTCGTTGATGTCCTCCTCGGTCAGATCGCGGCTGACGACGTACCTGCCGCTGAGCCACTTGCCCAGATCCGCCATGCGGCACCGCTCGCTTGAGAACGGGAACGACGGGTTGGTCTCGCTGACCGGCTCGCCGCAGACGGGGCATGGATGTGTCCGCCCTGACGCCGGCTTCTGCGACATCGCCGCCAGCGCCGGCCACTGCGGGCGCTCCGCCCACGCATCGGGCGCTTCGATCGTGATGCGCCGGGCCGATTCGCCGACCGCTTCAAGCCTCACATCCGCGCGGTTGCCGCTGTCGGCATGCGGGAGCGAGCCCCCGATGCGTTCGGCCCACTCCACGGCGACGGCGCCGGAACCGTCCATCACGCGGTCCCATCCGATGCTCTCGAGTTCATCCTCGCCGGTCAGGCGGTACGCATCCACGTGCCACAGGACCGCGCCGGGTGCTCCACCCTTGCCCGCTCCCTCATAGCGGTGCGCGACGACGAACGTCGGGCTGCTGACCGCAGCGCCGTCGATGCCCATTCCCCGCGTCATCCCCCGCACCAGCGCCGTCTTCCCGGCGCCGAGTTGCCCGTGCAGGCCCACGACGTCCCCGGGCCGGAGCACGGCCCCGAGGGCCGCGCCCAGCGCCTCCGTCTCCTCGACCGACCCGGTCATTACGACGACCGTCGCCACCGCTTGCGCACTCCTGCCCGTCCCGCCGCGCCCCCGGCTCTCGGCTCAGTCCTCCCCGTGCTCCCAGCCCAGTTGCGAGACGTCCCACGTCCGCTCCGGCGTGACCACGACCGCCGCCGGCCCGTCGGGCCCCGCCTCGGCGACGCGGCCGATCCGCGTTACCGGCGTGCCCGTCTCCGGGCATGTTTCGGGCACCTCGACCTGCGGGGCGGCGGTAAACAGGAGTTCATAGTCCTCTCCATCGCTCGCGGCACGCCGCCAGTCTGCCGCACCCAGCCCGGGGCTCAGGGGCAGCAGGGCGGCGTCGATCTCGATCCGGACGCCCGAGGCTTCGGCAATCCGCCCCGCGTCGCGTCCAAGGCCGTCGGAGATGTCGATCATCGCGTGCAGCCCCCAGCCGCCGGCGCCGAGGGTTTCGCACAGCCACGACGCTTCGGCCAGGCGCGGCTCAAACGAAAAGTGCCGTCCCGATCCCAATGATCCCCCCAGGGTGCCGGTGACATACACGTAGTCCCCCACCTGCGCCCCCGAGCGCAGCACCGGGCCTCGCACGGGATGCGGCAGGCCGCCGACCGTGACGGTGAGCACCATGACCCCTTCCTCCCCCGTTGAGGCGACATCTCCGCCGACCAGGGGGCATCCCCAGTGCTCGGCCCATTTCTTCATGGCATCGAAGAGCGCATCGGCCCGTTCGAATCCGGGGGGAACAGCGCCGGTCGCGAGAGCCCATCCGCCGCGCGTGGTCCCGCCCATCGCTGCAATGTCGGAGACGCTCCGTGCGATTGCCTTGCGGGCTACGCGCTCAACCGGCGCACCGCGCAGGAAGTGCCGACCCTCGACCACCTGGTCCACCGTGAGCAGCCATTCGGATCCCGTCCCGGTCCGCACCACGGCGCAGTCATCCCCCGGTCCGGTGAGCACTTGCGCGAACCGCGAGGTCAGGCCCGCGGACCGTTCGTAGATGCGGCGTAAGAGATCCGATTCTCGCATAAGCGGATTTTATCCAGTAAGGGCGACGAGCCCCGGCCGGCGGGCATGCCACAAACATGTGTTTGTCAGAACCAAGAAGGATGGTTTTTGCCGCGCCCCGCTTGAATGCGGGTAAAGGGTATGGTGTACTGCGCGGGCGGCGATTGTGCGCTGCCACCGGCCGGACGGTGCGGTCTTGTTCCCGCCGGGGCGAGGGGCGGGATTGGCGGGCGGCAGAAGGGGCAGGATGACCATCGACGCGGGCAGGCTGGATTCGCTCTTCCGCCGCTTCATGTCCGACCTCGGCGCGGCTCTCGGCGCCCCGCTCGTGGTGCTGGGGGAGCGGCTGGGGCTGTACCGCGCTCTCGAAGCCGCGGGCCCGACCGGCCTCACCGCCGCTGAGTTGGCCGCCGCCACCGGCATCAACGAGGACTTGCTCGGTGAATGGCTCACGAACCAGGCCGCCGCGGGGTACCTCGAGTACGACGCCCAGCAGCGCCGCTTCCGCCTTGCGCCCGAGTATGCGGCGGCGCTCGTGGACGCCGAGGCGCTGCGCACGCTGCGGCGCGCGTTCCTGGCCGTCATCGAGGCCTCCGGATCGCTGGACCGGCTGGAACGGGCGTACAGGACGGGGCAGCCCGTGCGCTGGCCCGAGGGGAGGGACCCGGGTCCGCTGCTGCGCCCATTGCTGCGGTACGAATCGCTGGCGGCGATGACCACCGAGTGGGTGCCGGCGCTGGCGGGCGTGGACACCCGGTTGCGCGCCGGCGGTGCGGCGGCAGAACTGGGGTGCGGCGACGGCGCGATCACTTCCGTTCTGGCCGCCGCCTACCCGCGCTCGATCGTCGTCGGGTTCGACCCCGACGGCCGCAATGTCGCCGAGGCTTCGGCGAGGGCCGGCAGGCCGAGCAACGCCGACTTCCGCATCGGCTCGTTCACAACCTTTGACATGCCGGAAGACCCGGGTCGCAACGGGGCGCCGGGCGCACGGGGCGGGTATGACCTTGTCGTTTCCGTGGACACGTACCACGCCGAGCCGGATCCGATCGCCGCGGCCGAAGCGGTGCGGCGCAGGCTGCGACCGGATGGGGTGTGGATGATCGTCGAGCCTGTCGCGGGGCCTGGGCCGGACGAAGCCGTTGGCCCCTGCGGGCGCCTGCTCACCGGCGCCGCGGCGACGGGATGCCTTCCCGAGTGGGGCGTCCCGCCATCGCGCGGCGCGCTGGGCGCCCGGGCGGGCGAATCGCGGCTGCGGCGGGCCGTCACCGCCGGGGGGTTTGGTCGCGTACGACCCGCCGTGGAGACCGCGTGGCACCTGGTGCTCGAGGCCCGGCTCTGAAGCACAGCGGCCCCGGCGCTGGGCCGGGGCCGCTCGATTCGTTTGTTCAAGTGGGCTGGGGTCAGACCTTCGCCGCCTGACGCTCGACGATCTCCGCCAGGCGCATTGCCTTGCGGTTCTTCCACGCGCCGCGGTGATAGGCGTCGGAGGCGAGGATCGGGAACGTCGTCGTCAGTTCGCCGAAGACCATCTGCTCGTGCACGACGTCCACCTTGCCCCACGAGCACGCCTCCCGGAGCGTGGAGCCCGAGAGCGCGCCGTCGCGCGGGTCGGCGACGGTGAGTTGCACCGCATACTTGTGCATGCTGGCCTGGCTGGAGCCCTCCGGGGCCAAGCCCTTCTCGTGCAGCAGTTCGGCCGCGACGACGATGTCCTGCGCGAAGTTCTTCGGCACGCCGCCGCCGAGCATGAGCAGACCCGTGTCGGCCAGGGCGAGTTTGATCTGCGTCAACTCGCGGAAGTCCTTGCCGGAATCGATCGCGACGTGGTTGTCGGGCCGCTCCATCTGGTGCAGCACGATGCCGAAGCCCGCGGAGCAGTCGCTGAACGCGGGGACGAAGATCGGCACGCGCTTCCGCCAGCACGAGAGCACGATGCTCTCGGCCCGGGGGTGGTTGCGCTCGAGGTAGCGCCCCAGGCCCTCGATCAGTTCGCGGCTGGAGTACGCGCCGGGCTCGAAGGAGTCGAAGACCTCCTTGGTGGCGTCGTCGCAGGCGCGGAGTTCCTCCTCGTCGATGTACGTGTCGGTGATGCGGTCGATCATGAGGTCGCGGAGCGTCACGTCGTCCACGACGGGGGCCTCGACCGAGCCGGGGGCGATGTAGTGGCGGAAGCCCAGGCCCTCGAAGAAGTCCTGGTCCACGATGTTCGCGCCGGTGGACACG
>CALAFV010000443.1 GCA_937891445.1 uncultured Phycisphaerales bacterium
GGGGCGGTCGCGGCGGGGGACCGGCGGCGGAGGGCGAACGGATGCTCGCGCGGGCCGGGGTTGTACGCGCGACGTGGACCGTGCCACAGACCGGGGAGGCCGCGCCGGGGGAGGTGGTGTGGGATCCGGTGGCGTGCTGCGGCGTCATGCGCCTCGACGCATGCCTGCCGGTGAACGATCCGCGGGTCGAGCAGTACCAGGTATGGATCTTTGACGCGACGCGCGACGAGCGCTATCCGATCCACGGCGGCGTCTTCGACGTGCCGCGCGACGGAAAAGTGGTCGTGCCCATCGAGCCGCGATTGCCCGTGCGCGAGGCCATACGGATCGCGATTACGGTGGAGCGACCGGGGGGCGTGTGGGTTTCCGACCGGTCGCGCATGCCACTGGTGGCCAAACTCAAGACTGAGTGAAACGAGGGGTGCGAAGAAAAAAAGGGGGGGTCAGACGTCGCGCGGCGGGGCGGCCCACTGCATCTTGCCGATCAGCGTGGACCAGTAACTGCCGCGCGGGTTGCGGACGAACCGGACCGCGGTGGGGTGCCGCCGGAAGACGATCCGCTCATTGAGCCCCAGGCGGACCTGCACCTGGCCGTCGAGGACCAGCGTGGTGCCGCCGCCGCGGCCGTCGTCGTTGGTCCGCAGCAGTTGCACGGCGACCGTGCTGGTCGCGCTGACCACAACCGGCCGGAACGACAGGGAGTGTGGGGCAATCGGCGTGACGGCGAAGGCCGCGACCTCGGGCGAGATGATCGGCCCGCCCGCGGAGGCGTTGTAGGCGGTGGAGCCCATCGGGGTGGAGACGATCAGGCCGTCGCCGGTGACGGTGGGGCCGACGTGGGCGTCGATGCTCAGGTGCATCGCGATCATGCGGAACGGCGGGCCGGCGGTGATGACCGCGTCGTTGAGGGCCAGGCCTTCGAAGCGGGCTTCTTCGGGGTGGTCGTCGTGGATATGCGTGGACGGGGCGTAGACCGACGCGTTGATCAGTTCACGCGGCTCCAGTTGCAGCGTGCCGTTGCCGAAGAGCGCCTGCGCCTGCCGCCGCACCGCGGGCAGGTCGAACTCCGCCATGAATCCGAGTTTGCCGAAGTTGACCCCCAGCAGCGGGAGGTTGAGGCTGATTGTGCGCCGGGCGATCTGGAGGAGCGTGCCGTCGCCGCCGAGCACGACGACGACCGATGCGCCCGCGGCGTCGGTGATGGGGCAGTCAGTGGAGGTGTCAAACTCGGCTGCGATCTCGCCTCCCGCGGAGGTGATGAGCGAGCGGACCTCGGGCAGCGCGGCGAGGACGTCGGGCTTGAGGTGGTTGAAGGCCAGGAGCACGCGGCGGGGCATGGGTGGACTGTATGGACCGTTGCGGTCGCGGACGCCGGGCTAGAGCGGGCAGCCTTCGGCCAGGGCCCGGAGCAGGTCCAGTTCCGCGCGGAGGCCGCCGCGGTTGAGCAGGGTGAAGTAGAGCCAGCCCAGGATCGGGGCCAGCAGCGGGACAGAGGCGCGGAAGCCCTCGATGTGGAGCACCTCGGTGGCGCCGGCGCGGCGGTCGCGGAAGGAGAAGCCGAAGTACGAGCGGACCAGCGGGCAGCGCACCTGCACGCCGGCATACGAGACGCCGGGGCGGTAGTGGTAGCGGTAGCGAGCGGGGACCGACAGGCCGGGGGCGACGCGGATGCGGCAGCGGGCGCGGCGGACGCGGCCGGGTGGATCGAGCAGACGCAGCGAGCGGACCTCGCGCGAGTAGCGGGGGATCAGGCGCGGGTCGGTCGCCAGCGTGTAGACGCGCTGGCGGGGGGCGGCGATGCGCACCCGACGCGAGACCTGGTAACGGTACAGGTTCACTCCCAAGCCTACCGGCGCCGCGGGGCCGGGTCAGCGCGCGTTGACCGGCGATTTTGCGGCGGCGATTGTCAGCGGCTTGGTCTCGACCGACGCGGGCGCGGCGGCGCGGCGGATGGCCCGGGCGATGCCCGCGGCGTCGATGCCGGCCTCGGCGAGTTGCTTGGAGCGGGAATCCTGGATGATCCAGGCGTCCGGGAGGCCGAGGCGCACGACGCGGGAGGCGTCCAGCCCCATCTCCTGCGCTGCCTCGAGGACCGCCGCGCCGAAGCCGCCCACAATGCTGTGGTCCTCGACGGTGACGACCGGGACGCGGCGCTCGAGCAGCGTGCGGATGAGGCCGGCGTCGACGGGCTTGGCAAAGCGGGCGTCGTAGACGGCGACGCGGTATTCGCCCGCGAGGTCGTCGGCGGCCTTGAGGGCGTCGATGGCGGGTGTGCCGTAGGCGAGGACGGCGACGTCGGGCGTCGCGCCGGCCTGCACGTCCAGATCGGGCGTCAGGCAGCGGGCCTTGCCGAGTTCGAAGGGGGGACAGGGGAGGTTCGCGAGGCGGTCGCTGACGTTGTCGCGCGGGTAGCGGACGGCCGAGAGGCCGATGTCGTAGGTCCGCATGAACTCCAGCGCGGCCAGGAGCGAGGGCTCGTCGATCGCGGCGGTGAGGGCCGTGCCGGGGAGCGTGCGGAGGATGGCGATGTCGCAGAAGCCGTGGTGTACGGCGCCGTCGCCGCCGACGAGGCCGGCGCGGTCGAGGCACAGCCGCACGGGGAGGCCCTGGAGGGCGGACTCCTGGAAGGCCTGGTCGAAGGCGCGCTGGAGGAACGTGGAGTAGACGGCGAAGAAGGGCTTCCAGCCGGTCTTGGCCAGGCCGGCCATCATGTCCAGCGCGTGGCTCTCGCAGATGCCGGTGTCCCACGCGCGGTCGGGGAAGAGGGGGAGGACCTTGTCCAGCCCCGTGCCGTTGGGCATCGCCGCGGTGCACGCGACGACCTTCGGGTCGCGGCGCATGAGGTCGATCATCGCCTCGCCGAAGGCGGTGGTGAAGGAGCGTCCCTCGGTCTTGAGTTCGATGCGGCAGCCGTCGCGGACGAACGGGCTGGGGGAGTGGAAGGTCTGCGAGTCGCTCTCGGCGAAGTCGTACCCCTTGCCCTTGATCGTCTTGACATGGAGGACCATGGGGCGGTCGAAGTCGCGCGCCTCGGTGAGGAAGTCGATGAGGACGTGGAAGTCGTGGCCGTCGATGGGACCGACGGTGACCAGGCCGAAGTGCTCGAACCAGTCGCCCCCGCCGCCGCCCGCGGAGGCGGGCTTGTTGTCGTGGACGACGGCCTTGGCGGCCTCGCCGGCGCGGTGGTAGGCCTCCTTGATGAGCGAGCCGCCGGGGAGGTGCTTGAGGACCTCGCCCGCGGAGCGCTTCATCTCGCCGTAGAGGTGGCTGAGGCGCACGCGATCGAAATATTGCGCGATCGCGCCCTGGGGCTTGGAGATGCTCATCCCGTTGTCGTTGAGGACGACGAGGAACTGGCGCTTGAGCGTGCCGGCGCCGTTGAGCCCCTCCATTGCGACGCCGTTGACGATCGACGCGTCACCGATGAGCGTGACGACGCGGCGGCCGCCGGGGTTGGTCTTGGGGTCGAAGGCTTCGCCGCTGAGCGTGTCGCCGCGGGCCATGCCGACGGCGGTGGAGATGCCGGTGCCGGCGTGGCCGACGCGGAAGAGGTCGTAGGGGGACTCGTTGGGTTCGGGGAAGCCGGACATGCCCTTGCTGGTGCGCAGGTTGGCCAGCAGCGGGAGGCGGCCGGTGAGCAACTTGTGCGGGTAGCACTGGTGGCCGACGTCGAAGAGCAGGCGGTCGTGGGAGAAGTCGAAGACGTAGTGCAGCGCGATGGTCAGTTCGACGACGCCGAGATTCGGCGCGAGGTGGCCGCCGGTCTTGGCGACCTGCTTGCAGATGGCGTCACGGATCTCCTGAGCCACGATCGGGAGTTGATCGATCGAGAGCTTGCGGAGGTCGGCGGGGGAGGAGATCTGTTCGAGCAGGGCCATCAGCGTCCTCTGGGAGTTTTCAGCGACTGTTGAAAACGATACGCCGCTTGGGTGGTTTCGTTCGGGGCGGAGCGGGGAATCTCGTGAACGGCGGCCGGGCTCGGGTTTATCGGTCAAGGAGGTCCGAAAGAGCCACGGGGCGATTGGCCGCGACGATCGGAGGTCAGCGCGAGCGGACCGCCATGTACGCGCACAGGTCGCGCAGCGGCGCGGCCGCGGGGCCGAGCGGGCGCAGCGCTTCCATCGCCCGGTCGTGAAGACGGCGGACTTCGGCGCGGGAGCGCTCGATGCCGAAGACGCCGGGGTAGGTGAGTTTGCCCGCGTCCTGGTCTTTGCCGGCCTTCTTGCCCAGGTGCTCGGTGGTCTGCGTGACGTCGAGAAGATCGTCCACGATCTGGAACATCAGGCCGATGGCCTCGCCGTAGACGGTAAGGGCGTCGAGCGTGGCGGCCGGCGCGCCGGCGCACAGGGCGCCCATGCGGCAGGAGGCGCGGATGAGCGCGCCGGTCTTGTTGTGGTGGATGACCTCGAGGCGCGAGGCATCATCGAGGGGGACACCGGGGGCGGCCTCGGGGAAACCCCCGAGGGTGTCGTAGACCTGGCCGGCGATCATCGCGGTTGTCGAGTCGCCGAGTTCGCGGATGATCGCGGCGGCGAGCGTCGGATCGGCGATCTCATCGACGACGACCTTGAAGGCGAGCGTGAGCATCGCGTCGCCGGCGAGGATGGCCATGGCCTCGCTGGTGTGCTTGTGCAGCGTCGGCCGGCCGCGGCGCAGATCATCGTTGTCGAGCCCGGGGAGGTCGTCGTGGACGAGGCTGAAGGCGTGGATCAGTTCGATGGCCGCGGCGGCGGGGAGGGCTCGCTCGGGGTCGCCGCCGCCGGCGGCGCAGGCGTGCCACACCAGCAGGGGACGCATGCGCTTGCCGGGGCCGAGGAGGGAGTAGCGGATCGCGTCCGCCAGATTGGTGGGGAGCGGGGCGCGAGCGACGAAGGCTGCCAGCCACTGGTCGATGCGCTGGACCGGCGCGGTGATGGCGGCGGGTGGCTCGCCGTGCGGGGTTGGCGTCGCGTTGGCGGCGTCCTCGTCGGCGGCGTTCATGGCGTCGATGGCTACGGCGCGGCGCGCGGGTCGGGGAGGGGTCGCGGGCCCGCTCGTCGGCTGTGTCGGCATGGTCGGGAGTAT
>CALAFV010000444.1 GCA_937891445.1 uncultured Phycisphaerales bacterium
GGGAAGGCATCGGCCTCTCCTTTTTCGTTCTCTGTTTGGTGAACAGGCTTGATTTGTACCGCTGGGTCGGGCATGATGCAAGGGTTCTGTTCGGTAGGTCCACGAAACGGCGCACGGGTGTGGTCATCGGGGTGTTCACCCCGCGTGCGGAGGAGGCTTCGGATGGGGTCCGGCGTGGGCGAGGACGCGTTCGGGGGGGCCCTGGGGCGGGCGCGTCGGGCGGCGGGGTTGTCGCTGGACGCGCTGGGGGCGCGGGTGGGGTGCGCGAAGTCGTATTTGTGGGCGTTGGAGCGTGGTCGGAAGGGCCCGCCGTCGGAGGCGTTGACGGCGCGTCTGGAGTCGGCGTTGGGGCTGGAGCCGGGGGCGCTGGGGGCGACGGCGTGCTGGGAGCGCACGCCGGGGCCGGTGCGCCGGGACATCCACGCGCTTCGGGAGCGCGGGCGGTCGGCGGAGCGCCTGGCCCGGCTGCTGGGCGAGCGGGCGCGGGGCGGGGCGTCGCTGGACGAGCTGTACAAGTCGGGCGACCTGGCGGCGTTGATCGACCGGTTATCGCCCAGCGGGCCGGTGATGGAGAGCGTGCGGGCGGCGCTGCCTTTGGAGATCCCGCTGATCAACCGGGTGACGGCGGGGTACCCGGCGGACTTCACGGACCTGGGGTACCCGGCGCGGGTGGCGGACGAGTACGTGCGGGCGCCGGACCTGCACGACCCGGACGCGTTCGCGGCGCGGGTGGTGGGTGACTCGATGGAGCCGGACTACCGGGAGGGGGACATCGTGGTGTTCTCGCCGGCGGTGACGGTGCGGTCCGGGATGGACTGCTTCGTGCGTCTGGAGCCGGACCACGAGTCGACCTTCAAGCGGGTGTTCTTTGAAGGCGAGGCGGGCGCGGAGCGGATCCGGATCACGCCGCTGAACGGGCGGTATGCGGAGCGGGTCGTGGAGCGGGAGCGTGTGGCGGGGCTGTACGCGGGCGTGTCGGTGACGCGGCCGATGGTGCGGTCATGAGCCCGGTGCGGGCTCGGCGGGGTCGGCGCGCATGAAGAGGGGGTCGCCCTTTGCGACGGCCTGGCCGACGCGGAGGGCGTAGGGCCCGCCCCAGGCGCTCAGTTCGGCGAGGGGGGCGACGAAGGGGCTGTTCTCGTCGTCGGGGTCGGCGAGGTGGGCGCAGTTCCAGTCGCGCCAGAGCCGGGCGCACTTGGCGGGCATGGCGGGCGAGAGGAGGAGGCTGGCGATGCGCAGGGCCTCGGCGCAGGTGTAGAGGATGGCGGCGAGGGCGCGGCGGTCGGCGTCGTCCCGGGCGCGTTTGGCGAGGGTGAAGGGGGCGGCGTAGGTGATGAAGTCGTCGACGGCGCGGACGACGGTCAGGCCGGCCCCGAGGGCGGCGGCGAGGTCCACACGTTCGAGGGCGGCGGTGAAGGCGCGGACGGCGTCGCCGGTGAGGGCGGGGAAGTCGAACGTGCGGATCGGGCCGTCGGCGGGCTTGCCCGCCTGGGCGCGGGCGTC
This sequence comes from uncultured Phycisphaerales bacterium, assembly GCA_937891445.1. Taxonomy (GTDB): domain Bacteria; phylum Planctomycetota; class Phycisphaerae; order Phycisphaerales; family UBA1924; genus CALAFV01. The sequence continues at coordinate 1,504 of CALAFV010000444.1, forward strand.
GAGGGCTCGCTGGAGGGCGACGCCGCCCTCGAAGCCGAGCCGACCGTCGCAGGTGCGTTCGACGCGGCCTTCGAAGTACTTGTCGAACATGTTGCCCACGCGGCTGGCGGAGTTGCCGAAGCTGTTGGCCAGGTCGGCGTTGTAGACCTCGACGAAGCGGGCGTGGGCGAAGTCGGCGTCGTTGGCGCCCAGCGGGCCCTGGGTGGTGAGGAACCAGCGGACGGCGTCGAGGCCGAACTTGTCGGCGTAGGCGCGGAGGGTGTCGATCTCGATGAAGTTGCCCAGGCTCTTGGACATTTTGCGCCCCTCGGCGATCCAGTAGGCGTGGGCGTAGACCGTGGCGGGGGGACGCTCGCCGAGGGCGTGGAGCATGGCGGGCCAGATGACGGCGTGGAACCACAGGATGTCCTTGGCCATCAGGTGGACGGCCAGGGGGCGGTCGGCGGGCCAGAAGCGCCGGCGGTCGGGCTGGTCGACGATGGTCAGGTAGTTGCAGAGGGCCTCGATCCAGACGTAGACGCGGTGGCTGGGGTCGCCGGGCATGACGACGCCCCAGTCGGGGTCGCCCTCCTTGATGCGCCGGGAGACGGGGACGCGGTTGAGGCCGGCGCGGATGCGCCCGAGGACCTCGTTGCGCCGGGCTTCGGGCAGGACGCGGATGGCGCCGGTCTCGATCTGGTCGCGGAGCCAGGGCCCGTAGCGGTCGAGGCGGAAGAAGTAGTTCTGCTCGACGCGCTTTTCGAGGGGGCGGCCGGTGACGGGGCTCTTGTAGTCGTGCTCCTTGGCGGTGGTCTCGGTGAGGTACTCCTCCTGGGAGGCGTCCCACCAGCCCTCGTAGTCGCCCAGCTCGATGTCGCCGGTCTCCATGAGCCGGGCGATGTAGGCGGCGGCACGGTCCTTGTGGCGGTCCTCGGTGGTGCGGACGAAGTCGTTGTTGGAGAAGTTCATGAAGGCGAACGCCTCGCGGAAGCGGTCGGCGTTGATGGTGGCCCACTCCATGGGCGTCTTGCCGTGTTCCCCGGCGGTGGTGACGACCTTCTCGGCGTGCTCGTCGGTGCCGGTGAGGAAGAAGACATCGCGCCCCATGAGCCGCTGGGCCCGCGCGGCCACATCGGCCAGCAGCGTGGTGTAGCAGTGCCCGATGTGGGGGCGGTCGTTGACGTAGTAGATGGGGGTGGTGATGTAGTACGGGATCTGATTGGTCGCGGGGTCGGTCATTGTCGGGGATTGTAGTACTCGCTCGCCGGAATCCCCGGATACGGCGTGATTTGCGGGATCTGATACACGACGATTTTGTTAGTGCAAACTACCCACGCTGAGATACACACCGGATAAGTTGAAGTCCGCAAGGATTCTTTGTATTCTCGGTCCGGTGTCCGGGGCGCTTCCCATTTTTAGAAAGGAGTTTTCGTATGGGGAACACAAGAGAAGGCGATTCGGCATCGCCACGGTGACCTTGCTCATGATCGGCGCTGGCGGCGGCCATGCGCTCGCTCAGAGTGCCGACCCACATTTCTTTGCGGAATCACGCGACATCGTGGGAGATTGGACATTCGTGCCCATCTACCACATCGATGCGCAGCAGACCGCGGTCGTGAATGGGCTCTTTGTCTACGCCGACGAGTCGACGCGAACCGGCAACAACCTCTCCGCAGTCTGGTACTAGAAGGGAGCCACAGGCTGGCACGCAGTTCATGGACGACCTTGGATCTTCAGGAAGCCATCAAGTCGGTCAAGATCGAGGAGAACATCTAGAACGATCTTTGGGAAGAGTTCTTCGCGGGACCGTTCGAGGGCGAGCCGGAAAGCCCGAAAGAGTTCTCTGATGGTGTCTTGGTCGGTGATCCCGTCGAAGGGATCGTGACCAGCGTCCTGGATCCTCAGCCGCTGCTGAGTTTCCTTGTGACGGTTGGGTATGCGGCGGCCAATGTGCCGGTTATCGGTGAAGCTTCGTGCGATCGGGAGCAGATCCTGAACAACATCGCTCAAGCAGTCTCCGAAGACATCGCGGCGGGAGATGAAACGATCGCGTCGCTGCCCACCGAACTTTGCGCGGGTCCGCCCCGGGGTCCGCGTCCGCCCCGGCCCCCGAGACCCGCGACCGCTCCGCCGTGGTCGGACATTCCGAGAGATGGTCCACTTCCGGGAACCGGTTGGGTGCCGGGTGGCTGGCCGACAACCGGCACGCCGCCACGGCCTGATTGGTATTGTTTTCGAACCGTGGGCGGGCAAAGTTGTTTTTGCTCACGCATACAACGATGGGGAAGATGGGACACCAGAAACGGAACTGTGCAGTGGCGTGAAGTGTTTGAGAAGGAGAGCTGCAACGCGAACGAAGCCGCGACCTGTCCTGCTGGTGGTCCGCCGCCCGCCAACGCTGGTTGCTCATCTACGTACGAAGGCTAGGCGAAATTGTACTTCTCAAAGTACACAAAAACTTCGGGCTTGATGACGCTGTCCGTCGGGCGATCCGTCCTGGCCGCATGCTGCGTTCTGTGCGGCTACGCGGTCGGGACG
>CALAFV010000445.1 GCA_937891445.1 uncultured Phycisphaerales bacterium
GGGGGGTCAGTTGAGCGGGCGGCAGAGCCACCCACCCGGCGCGGCCTCGGAGGCGGCCGCCAGCAGGTGCACCCGCACCGGCGTCCCCAGCAGCCGCATCGCCGGGCGGGCATCGTCCACGAAGATGTGCTGGACCGGCTCGGCGTCTGTCTGTGCCGGCACGCCCGCGCTGCGGAGCAGGCCCGCGTGCGCCCGGGCCCACGCCGCCGCGGCGGCCAGTGCCTCCAGCGCCCCCGGCCCCGAGCGCACCAGCAGGTGCAGGCCGGCCGAGTCCGGCTCATCCCCACGTGCGAGTTCGACCTCCGGCGCATACGGGCACCGGACCTCGACGGGGCAGAGCCCCGGCACGAGCGACGCGAGCGACGGTTCCTCGCCGGCCGCTTCGCTCTTCGCCACGGGAGCCGGCGCCGCCGGCGTGGGTTCCTCAGTTCTCATCCTCGCCGGCGCATGCGCGGCAGGCCGAGGCTGGCGCGACGCCTTCGCGATCAGCGCGACCAGAGCCGCGGCATCGAACGACGCAGGTCCGCTGAAGAGCACCGCAGACGGCCCGCTCGCCGCGATCCGCTGCGAACCGGGGGCACGCTCGACCCGGCGTCCTGCGAACGACCGTACCGCTTCCGCAAGCCGCGCATAGGCGTTCTCAGCCGCCTCCGGCGCCGTCCCCATGATCGCCAGCCGGATCGTCTTGCCCTCGCTGGCCGGGTCATCCAGCAGCCGCTTGATTGCGGCATACGAGCCGACGATCGACGCCTGGTCCCCCGCGGTCAGCAGCGTCACCGCGCCGACTTCCGGGCTGGCCGCGAGCGTCCCGGCCGGTTCGTCGGTGCGCACAACCCACCGCTCCGTCATCGCCGCGGCCCGCTCCGCCGCCTCGCTCGGATCCGTGGACAGCCGGGCGTCGGCCGCCCTCGCGCCGACTACCTCGATCGTCAGGTGCCCGCCCCGCAGCGTCGCCACGCCCACGGCCGCGCCCGTGCTCTCCGCGAGCGTTCTCGCATACTGCGAAGCCCACGGCGCACCGAGCACCGGCAGGTGTCCGAGCACCACGCACTCGATGAGCGGCTTGCCCTGCCGCGGCTCGTCTGTCAGACGGGGCGCCGGCCGCTCCGGCTCCGGCTGTGCCGGCGTGCGCGACGCGGCGCCGTTGGGCACATCACCCAGAAACAGGTCCGCCAACGCATCATACGGATCCGCGGTTCCCGCCCCGAGTCCGTCGCCCGGCACTCCGTTGCCGTTGTGGTGCATGATGCTCCGCTCCGCAGAGGCTCTCCCCGCTCCCCGCTGGACCATCAACCCGCCGCCGCCACCGGCGGCAGCGGCGCCGGCACCTGCACGAGACTGATGGGCTCGCCGGATGGGTTGAGCGTGGCCGACGGGTTGAACGGGTCGGCCATCCAACGTCCATCCACAACCAGCCGGTACTGCACGACTCCCGGCGGCAGCGGCACGAACAACTCGAAGACGCCCCGCGCGGGGTTGAGTTGCATCGCCGCCGCGGCCGGATTCCACCCGTTGAAGTCCCCCGCGATCTCGATGCGCTGCCCCATCGCCGCGGGCTGCACGAACAGCACGCCCCCTTCCGTTGCGTACACGCCCGGCCGCTGCGGCGTTGCATCCGCCTCGGGCTTGGGCTCAACCGGCGCCGACGCGGCGGCACGCTGCTGCATGCGCCGCGCACGCTCGACGATGTCCAGCGCCCTGGCGTTGCCGCCGGTTTCGTTCTCCGCTGCGCCATCGGCGGTTCCTGCAGGCAGCGGAGCGCCGACGACCACAGGCTCCGCCGGCCGGATCGCCTCCAGCCCGCCACGCATGCTCGTGCGGCGCAGCACGTGCTCCGCGAGCCACTCCGTCACGGCGCGGTAGTCCTCCGCTCCGGCGGACTCAGGCGCGTACTCGCCCACGGGCTGTCCGAACGACGCTGCTTCCTTCAGCGCGCGGTCGTACCGCACGGCCACAGGCGCCACTTTGCCCGGGAACCGCCTGTGCAGTTCCTCGAGCAGGTCGCGGGCCAGCGCGCTGGCCGGATCGTGCATCGTCGGCAGAAGCCTGTGCGAGGGCGCAACATTGAGCCGTTTCGCCAGCGCCCGGATCGTGTTGACCTGCTTGGTCGCCCCCTGAAGCGAGAAGAAGCCCGTCTCGACCGGAATCAGCACGTGCTCGGCCGCGACCAGCGCGTTGTACGCCAGCAGGCCGATCGCCGGCGAGCAATCGATGATCGCCAGGTCGTACCGGTCCGCCAGCGAGCCGATGACCCGGGCCAGCCGCCGCTCGGGATCGGGCCCGGTGGCGAGCCCGCCGCGTGCCGCCTCGAGGCCGGCGAGTTTCATGTCGCTGGGCGCCAGATCGAGGTTGCGGCTGACGCGCCACAACAGTCGGTCGGGATTCACCGGCGGCCCCGCGCCCTCGACCTCGGCGGCGAGCATGGCGTCGGCAATGGACAGGTCGATGCGGGCTTCGGGGATCGCAAGCCCCGCAGCGCAGTGCGACTGCGGGTCCATGTCCACCAGCAGCGTGCGCCATCCCCTGGCGGCGAAGAACCCGGCAAGGCTGATGGCCGTTGTCGTCTTTCCGCAGCCGCCCTTCTGGTTGATGACGGCAAGAGTCTGCACCTGCGGCTCCTTCGAGACCTTGGAAGAAAGCAGCGGCAGAAATACCGCACCCGGGGCGCAAGGAAGAACGGAGCCAGCGCCAGGGGCACTGGGGTTATCGGGTGCGAAGCTGGGTAACCTTGAAGATGAGGGGCAAAGGTTGCGCGAACTAGGGGCCCGGGCAGGTCCGGAGTCCTTCACACCGACGACCGAGGCAGGCCGCCGTGCCGCGTGGTCCCCCGTTTCGGCGATTCGGAGCGACGACCCGGCTCTGGGCGGCGGCCGATGGCGTTGCGTGTGCCCGGGTGCGGGGGAGCCGATTGCGCCCGCGAACTACGCTCGCCGGTGAGCGGCCAGAACCGCCTCGAGCCCGGCGAGCACCGCCGCCTCCGGCGGGTCGATGACCACGCGGCAGCGGCCTTCGCCGGTGGGGAGCGCCAGCCGGATCCGGCCGCCGGTGGTCTTCTTGTCGTCGCGCATGCGGTCCAGGACCACATCGGTGGGGGCCAGGCCCGGCGCCGCGGTCGGAAGTCCAGCGGCGGCAAGGACTTCCCGCAGCCGGTCGGCCGTCCCCTGAGCCGTCGCGCCCAGCCGCTCGCCCATCACCGCTTCGGCGACCAGCCCGATGGCGACGGCGTCCCCGTGCTTGAGGTGCCTCCCGCCCGCGGCCGGGATCGTCTCGATGGCGTGGGCGACGGTGTGCCCGGCGTTCAGGGCCAGGCGCCCGCCGCCGGGGCCGTCGCCGGTCTCCCGCTCGTCCGACATCACGACCGCTGCCTTGACGGCGACGTTGCGGGCGACCAGTTCGACCAGGTGGGCCCGGTCGCGGGCCAGGATGGGCCCGAGGCTCGCCCGGGTCCAGGCCAAGAGGTCCGGGTCGCGCCAGTCCGCGCCGATCAGCCCGTGCTTGATGCACTCCGCCAGCCCGCACCGGAACTCCTCCTCCGGCAGCGACGCCAGCACCGACACATCGCAGACGACCAGCGCCGGCTGGTGGAAGGCCCCGACCAGGTTCTTCAGCGGGCCGCCGGCCGTCTCCAGGTTGACCCCCGTCTTGCCGCCGACGGAGGCATCGACCATCGCCAGCAGCGTCGTCGGGCACTGGACCACGGGGACGCCCCGCCGGTAGATCGCGGCGGCGAACCCGGCGACGTCCCCCGTGACCCCGCCGCCGAGGGCGATGACCGGGTCGGTGCGCTCGTGGCGCGAGCGGGCGAGTTCGGTGAGGATCGCCTGCGCCGTCTCGAGCGTCTTGGTCTCCTCCGACGGCGTCAGGGCCATCGTGCCGGTCTGGTACCCGGCGTCGGTCAGCGAGTGAAGGGCGACGGCGAGCGTCGTTTCCGGCACGCCCGTGTCCCGCACGATGAACGCGCGGCGCGCGATGCCGCGGCGCTGCGGGAGGTCGTCGCCGAGGATCTCGCTGGTGCGCCGCCCGAGCGTCGGCAGGATGCCGGCGCCGACGACGATGTCGTAGGAACGGGGGCCCAGACCGACGGTGATCGTGCGTGTGGCTGCGGCCATCGCTGGCGGAGTCGTGACGGAAGAGAGGCTCAGGACGGCTCGTAGCGGATCAGCCGCTCGACCGTGTTGTCCTCGCGCATGACGAGGACCTTGGGGCGGTGCCCCGCGTACTCGGCGTCGTCCATCAGCGCGTAGTGCATGATGATGACCTTGTCGCCCGGTTCGACCATGTGGGCGGCAGCGCCGTTGACTTCGATCACCCCCGACCCCGGCTCGCCGCGGAAAATGTATGTTTCGAACCGCCCGCCCGTGCGGCAGTTGGCGACGGTGACGGCGTCGGAGACGCGCATGCCGCACTGCTCGAGCAGGTTCGCATCGATGGTGATCGAGCCGACGTAGTCGGGCCGGGCCGCGGTGACCCTGGCCATGTGGATCTTGCTGTGGAGGACCTTACGAAGCATGCGGGCCTGGCCTTGCGGGATGGGGGCGTGTGGGTCGTGTGGGTGGTGAGGGTCAGTCGTTGAGGCGGGCGTGGTCACGGTTCTGCTCGCCGGGGCGCTCCCACGCCACGCGCGGGACGTCGCCCCAGAGCATCTCCAGATCGTAGTGCAGCCGGGTCGTGGGCTCGAAGATGTGCGTGATGACGTCCACGCAGTCGAGGACGTACCAGGTCGTCCGCGTGTCCACGCTGTGCCGGAAGACGCCGAAGCCCCGCTCCTCGGCGAGTTTCCGAACATCGTCGGCGCTGGAGCGCATCTGCCGGTCGGACGTGCCCGAGGCGATGATGATGAAATCGGTGATCTGGCTGACGCCGCTGACGTCCAGAACGACGATCTCCTCGCACCGGTCGTCCTTGAGCAGCCGCGCCACCTCGATCGCGAACGCGCGGGCCGCCTCCACGTCGTTGCGCGGGCGCGGCACGGCGGGCGCCGCGTGGTCCTGATCCGCGGCGGCGGTCGTGTGCGGGTCTTCGTCGGGGGTGTGGTGGGTAATGGCCATCGGGGTGTCGTGTTTCCGTGTATCCGGCGTGGGGGCCGGGGGAGTAGGGTGGGCCTCAATCGTTCGCGTCAGGGGCGATCATTGCCGCCCGCCGGCCCGGCCGGCGGGGCGAGAAACCGGGAAGTTGGGACAGGACGGGCGGGGTCACGCTTCGGGTTTGCCCACGATCACGTCGTGGACCCCGTCGAGCGGGTCGCCGAGCGTCTGGATCACGCCCGCCCGCCACCGCGGCCGGTGGACCGGGGGAGGCGGCCCCGCTGCGGGACCAAACGCCGGCCCGCGCCCCGGATCCCGCCCGGCGCCCTGGTGCTCCCGCCCCGTCGAAGCCGCGCTCGCGGGCGGGGACGGCGGGACGTCCGCGGTGCAGATCTGCCGCAGGATCGCCTCGGTCGTCTCGATCGCCGCGGGCGGGGCATCACCCGCCGAGGAACCGCCGGCGCCGGAGACCCCGACGAGCATCCACCCGCCCGGGGCGACCAGCCGCCACAGTTCGGCGAGGTCGGCCGTGTCGCCCCCCTCGCCGGTGATGCCGCGCGGGGCGAAGACCGCGTCAAACGAGCCGTCCGTTTCGCCCGTGAGCGAGTCCGGGCGGCGGATCTCGAAGGCGATGTTCGGCCGCGGGTACCGCTTCTGGGCGAAGGCCACGGCCTGATCGTCGGTGTCGATCGCGACCACCGCCCCGGACCGGCCGACGCGGTCGGCCAGCCAGACGCTTCCGTACCCGGTCGAGCAGCCCAGTTCGAGGATCCGCATGCCCGGCACAATCAGCGGCTCGACACGGGCGTATCGCGTGAGGCGCGGGGCGGGGGCGAGATCGGCGAAGATCCGCCGCGGCGTCGCACGGATCAGCATCTTGGTGCCATCCGGAAAGTGGACGCGGTAGTCCTTGAACCCCGGCCCCTTGCGCCCAAGGGCCCGCGGCAGCGGCTCGGGGGTGAACTCGCGGTACACCACGCCGTCCACGTGCACCGAGCCGAGCAAGCCCATCGTTCTCCGGGCATTCTGGAGCCACCGCGAGACGCCGCGGGGGAGGCGCAGCCGGGAGGTGCCGGTGGATTGAGGCCCGGGGATCGATCCGCCGCGGGCGGCGGAGAGCGTGGCTGCCATCGGTCGGTAGGGTAGGGGGGCGGACGGCCGTCGGCGGGACCGCCGATGGAAGCGGGGGCCTCACGCCCCGATTCGGATCCACCGGGTGGGGGTGTACTGATCCGTGATCGTCACGGCGTAGTCCGCGCCCTCGTGCAGGCCGGCGACCAGTTCCGGGTCGTTGCACTCGCGGGAGAGGTGCAGCAACACAACGTGGCTCCGCGGCTCGATCAGGCCGATGGCTTGGACCGCCTCGTGATTGCTCAGATGGCCGCGGCCGCCCATGATGCGGCTCTTGAGATGCTGCGGCCGGCCGGAGGCTTCCTGAAGTTCCGGGCAGTAGTTCGACTCGATCGCCAGGACGTCCACGCCGGCGAGGTGCTCGACCAGCGCATCGGTGACTCGCCCCACGTCGGTCGCAAAGCCCAGGTCCGCCGCCCCATCCGCCCGGCCCTCGCACGGGAGGCAGAAGCGGAGCGTGGCGACCCCGTGGTCGTCGTGGTCGGCGAGTACCGAGCGAACGACGGTGCCGTCCCGCAGCGTGAAACCGCCGTTGAAGACCGCGGCGGGGATGCCGAAGAGGCCGAAGGCGTCGCCGTCCGCGTGGCGCTCGTGGACGTGCAGCGTGGTGTGACGCGGCAGGGCGCGCGTCCAGCCGGGGTGGAAGTGATCGTGGTCCAGGTGCGTCACGATCGCATCGTCGATGTGGTGCGGGCTCAGGCCCAGGCTGTCGAGCAGGCGGAAGGTCCGCCTCGGCGAGAGGCCCAGGTCGATCAGGCACGCCCGGCGAACACCGCCGCGGCGAAACAGCAGCACGGAGCAGTTGCCCGACGAGCCGCTGGCCAGCACGCACAACTCGGCGCGGAACCCGACCGCTGCCTCATCCGCTGGAGCGGGGGGAGCGGGGAACAACGCATCGTCCATGATGCTCATGGGGGGCAGGATAGCAGGAAGTGCGGCGTTTGGCAGGTCTGGCCGGGCGGTGGACTACAGTCCCCCGTCGTCGCCGACGCCCGCGGCCTCGAGGTCCTGACGCACCCGCCCGGCGCCGCGCGGGGGCCGGCCCATGCCGGGAGTCACGCCGCGCTTGCTGGACTCGATGAAGTCGGCCATCTCGGTCAGCAGCGGCGAGGCGGCCGCCCGCTCCCGCAGCCGGGCGACCAGTTCGGCACGCGGCATCGGGTTGCGGAGCAGGTCCCTGAACGCCGAGCGCAGCACCGTGATCTGGTCGCGCGGGACGCCGGCTCGCCGCAGGCCCACCAGGTTCAGCCCACCGATCCGGTTGCGCTCGGAGACGGTGCAGAACGGGGGGACGTCCATCGAGACCGCGCAGTCGCCAGACATCATGACCAGCCGGCCGATGCGGACGAACTGGTGGATCACGGCGTTGCCGCCGAGCGTGACGTTGTCGCCGATGACCCCATGCCCGGCGATCCCCGCGCCGTTGACGAAGACGACGTTGTTCCCGATCTGGCAATCGTGCGCCACGTGCGTCGAGACCATCATGAACACGCGGTTGCCGATCCGCGTGGGCGTGTGGTCGTTGCTCGCGGCGTGAACGGTCGCGTGCTCGCGGATGATGCACTCGGAGCCGATCTCGACCCCGGCGCTGACCATCCCCGGCTTGAACTTGTAATCCTGCGGCTCATAGCCCAGGCAGGCGAAGGGGTACACGATCGTGCCGGCGCCGATCGTCACCGGGCCGTTGATGTAGTTGTGCCCGATGAGGCGGACGCCCTCACCCAGCCGCACCCGGCCGGTGAGCGTGCAGTACGGACCGACCTCGGCGGTTTCGGCCAGTTCGCACTGCGGCGACACGACGGCCGTGGGATGGATCTTGGCCATACGGGGCGATCGTAGGTGCCGCTCCAGGCGTGGGTTGGGAGCCGCCGGACCTACGATCCGCCGATGGCGTCTATCAGCGGATCTCGCGTTCCGGCCGGGGAGTTCGGGGGGCTGCCGGCCCCGGCTGTCATCGACATGGGCCGCATGGCGTATGCACCGGCCTACGCCGAGCAGTGCCGGCATCTGGAAGAAGTCCTGGCGGCGCGCCAGGCGGGGCAGCCGCACATCGGGCGGATCCTGCTGGTCGAGCACGACCCGCCGGTCATCACGGTGTCGAAGCGTCCCGGGGCGCGGTCGAACCTCCTCGCGCCGGAGACACGCCTGCGGGAGCTGGGTGTGACAGTCGCCGAGACGGACCGCGGCGGAGACATCACCTACCACGGTCCCGGGCAACTGGTCGTGTACCCGATCCTCGACCTCAACGCCCTGCACCTGGGGCTGCACGAGTACATGCGGCTGCTGGAAGGCGCGGTGATCGACGCGTGCGGCGCGCTGGGGGTCGCGGCGCACCGCGATCCGTGCGCCACGGGCGTATGGGTCGGCGGCGACCCGTCATACCAGAACTGCGGCGGCTTCCGCGACCCCGCCGCGGGGGGCGCGAAGATTTGCGCCATGGGCGTGCGTGTGCGGCGCTGGGTGACGATGCACGGGCTGGCGCTGAACGTGACGACGAACCTCGACCACTTCGGGCTGATCGTGCCGTGCGGGCTGGTGCGCCCGGTGACGAGCCTCCAGCGCGAACTGGGGGATCGCTGCCCGTCGATGGACCAGGTGAAGCGCGCCGTAGTGGGGGCGCTGGAAGCGAGGATCGCCGAAGCGGCGGCGCAGGCGCGAGCGGAAGCCGACGCGAGGGCGTAATCGGCTGTGGCCGCGACGGCCGGCCTACTCGAGTTTCAGGTCCTTGATCACGTCCTCGGTGATGTCCGCGTCCTCGGGAGCCTTGATCACCGGGCGGGCGAGAACGGCCTGGACTACCTGCGGCAGGTCGTTCGTCTCGATCTTCCGGTCCGCGCCGCGGCTGGCGATGACGTACGTGTACCCCAAGTCCTCGGCGACGTTCTGGGCCGAGGCCTTGGCGGAGTCGTACGCCTCGACGTACAGCGAGCCGAGGAACGCCTGATACGCCCGCTCCGACTCGCGGAGTTTCTGCTGATACTCCTGGTTCTTGCGCTGGAACTCCACCGCCAGGGCGCGGGTCTCCTCGGCCTGCGGGTCCATCGTGGCGCCCCGCTCCCGCATGCGGTTGAGTTCGTCCTCCAAGGGCTTGAGTTCGGCCCTCAAACGCTCCTGCTCCTCCTTGAGGCGCGGCTGGTAGCGGTCGCTGTCGATCAGCCGGTCCGCGATGTAGTAGATGTCGCAGACGGCGATCTTGCCGTTCTCGGCCCGACGTGCGGGGCTCGCCGCGGCGGGCGAGGGCGAAGCGCTCGCGTGCGGCGCCGGGAGCCGGTCAAGAACGCCGACGGACAGCGCCAGGGCCAGACCGCCGTAGACCACAACACGCTCAGCGCGACGCATAAGACCTCCAATCACCCCGCCCCGCTCCGAGCCGCTCGCGGCGGCAAGATCGCAACTCTAGGTCGGCGTGCGGCGGGCAAGACCTCGCTCCCGGTTGCGCCGGCCGCAGCGCCGCAGCGGCGCGTATGCTGCCTGCTGAGCGCCCCTTCATCGCCCGTAGCACTCGGGCGGATCGGCGCGCCGGGGGTCGGGCGCGGGGGAGGGGCCGGAGACCCGCGATGCGCGACCCCCGACTCGACAAACTCGCCGATGTGCTGGTCCGCTACTCGACCGCCGTCAAGCCCGGCGACCTGGTGGCGATCCTCTGCGATCCGGTGGCGATGCCGCTGGTGGAGGCGACGACGGAAGCCATCATCAAGGCGGGCGGCCATCCGCTCTGGGTGCCGCGGGCCGAGTCGCTGTCAGAGATCTTGCTGACGCACGGGACGGAGGAGCAGTTGCGCTACCTCTCGCCGATCCAAATGCACATGGTGGAGACGATCGACGTGCAGATCGCCATCTGGGCCGAGGTGAACACCAAGTACACGGGGCGGATGGACCCGGCGAGAGTGGCGATGCACCAGGCGTCGCGCCGGCCGTACACCAAGCGGTTCATGGAGCGCGTCGGGGAGGGATCGCTGCGCTGGGTCGGAACGCAGTACCCGACGCACGCCGCGGCGCAGGACGCGGAGATGAGCCTGAGGCAGTACGCCGACTTCGTGTACCGCGCCGGGTACCTGCACCTGGACGACCCGGCGGCGATGTGGCGGCGGATCGAGGAGCAGCAGGAGCGCGTGCGGGAGTACCTGCAGAGCAAGCGCGTGCTGCGCTTCCGCGCCCCGCCGCGGGATGGGGACGATGGAACGGACCTGACGGTGGACGTCTCGGGCGGGACGTGGATCAACTGCGCCGGCAGGGAGAACTTCCCCGACGGCGAGGTCTTCGCCGGCCCACAGGGCGCGGACGGGCACGTGAACTACCACTACCCGGCGGTGTACCAGGGGCGCGAGGTGGAGGGCGTGCGGCTGAAGTTCAAGGCCGGGCGCGTCGTGGACGCCAGCGCAAAGAAGAACGAAGAGTTCCTCATCAAGATGCTCGACCAGGACGAGGGGGCGAGGAACATGGGTGAGATCGCGATCGGGACCAACTACGAGATCCGCGAGTTCTCCCGGAACACGCTCTTTGACGAGAAGATCGGCGGCACGTTCCACGCGGCGGTCGGCGCCGGCTACCCCGAGAGCGGGAACCGGAACCTCTCGGGGCTGCACTGGGACATGGTCTGCGATCTGCGCCGGGGCGGCTCGATCGAGGCCGATGGAGAAGTGTTCCACCGCGACGGGAAGTTCCTGCGGGAGGGGTGGCCGGGGAACTGAGGGCTCGCTCACGCCTCGCGCCGCCAGCCCGCTCCATCATTGTTTCACGAATGAGATCAGGGGACGGCCGCGGTCCAGATGTAGTACGCGGTGCCGGGCGTGAGTGAAGCGCCGGGGGCGAGCGGACCGAGGTCCAGCATCAGAACGTTGGGGTCCGCCGAAGCCTGCGGCGGCGGCGCGCCCGTCGCCGCGTAGGCGGTCCGCGGCGGCGGGTCGTACTGGCCGTAGTACTTCACGAGCCGGGCTTTCTCGATGCCGGCGAGGCTCTTGGCTCGCTCGAACGCGTCGCGCAGGTCCCCCTCGTGGTCCGCGAGGCCGGCGCGGACGGCCTCGGCGCCGGTGACGACGCGGCCGTCGGTCAGTTCGTCGAGGCGTGCTGTGACCAGTGCGTTGGGGGCGCTGGAGCGGCGCTCGACGACCAGGCCGCGGAAGGCGGCGTAGAACTCATCAACCATCGCTTGCAGCACGGCGTACTGCTGGTCGCGCATCGGCTCGAGGGGGTTGGCGAGGTCCTTGTTCTCGCCGCTCTTGACCGACCGGGAGACGACGCCGATCCGTCGCAGACCCTCGGAGACGTTGATCGTCGGGATGATGACGCCGATGCTGGCGGTGATGCTCGTCGGCTGGGCGACGATCTCATCCGCACCGAGCGCGAGGTAATACCCGCCGCTGGCTGCAACCTCGCCGAGGCTC
>CALAFV010000446.1 GCA_937891445.1 uncultured Phycisphaerales bacterium
GCCCACAGCGGCAGCGGGCTCGCCGCCACCGCCAGCGCCGCGGTCCCCAGCGCCAGCGCGCACCGAACCCCCGGCGTCAGCCACCTGCGCCAGCCCTGCTCGCCGTGTCGCATGCCCGCAGCGCCCTCAGCCCTCGTCCCCCGCCGCGGGCTCCAACTCCCCCGCCTCCTCCGTCATCCGGTACCCCACCCCGCGCACCGTCCGGATCATCCCCCCCGCCCCCTCCAGCGCCGCCCCCAACTTCTTCCGCAGCGACGCGACGTGCACGTCGATCGTCCGCGCCGTCACCATCACCCCCGGCCCCATCACCCGCTCCATCAGATCATACCTGGAGAGCGTCTTCCCCCCGGCCCGCATCAGCGCCGCCAGCAGCCGGAACTCCGTCAGCGTCAGTTTCAGCGGCGTCCCCCCCGCGCGAGCCTCGTGCGTCGCCAGGTCCAACTCCACCCCGCCCATCGACAGCACGTCCCGGTCCCCGCTCCCCTCCGCGGCTCCCCCCGCGCCCGCCTTCGTCCGCCGCAGCAGCGCGTCGATCCGCGCCAGCAGCACCTTGATCGAGAACGGTTTGGCGATGTAGTCGTCCGCCCCCGCGGCCAGCCCGCCGATCTGGTCCGCCTCCGCCGTCCGCGCTGTGAGCATGATGATCGGCGTCAGGGCGATGCGAGGGTCCGTCCGGATCTCGCGCGCCACCTCCAGCCCGGACAGGTGCGGCAGCATCACATCGAGGACAATAAGGTCCGGTTGGAGTTCTCGGACCTTCGCCAGTCCGCTGCGCCCATCCCGCGCCACGACCGTCTCGTGCCCCGCGCGGCCGAGGTTGTACGCGAGCAGATCCGCCAGGTCGGCCTCGTCCTCAACGATCAGGATCCGCTTTGGCGTTCCCATCTTCTTGTCCGAAAACGATTTACGAACCAAAACGCGGCGGCACTCAGATCAGGGGATCACCCCGGGTGGCGCATCCGCCATCGAGCCTATCCCCCCGTTCAGAAACTGCCTCAGGGCCACCGAACTTTTTATCAATCCCTAACAGATCACCATACAGCGCACGTTTGTGCGGTAACGGCGGCCGATGGACCGAGAATTCACCTATGTGAGTTTGCGTTCGCTAAGTACGGTGGTTACGATCAGTCCTCTCTCACCCGGCGCCAGCCGGTGAAGGGGGACGCAGGCAGGGAGGCCGCGGCTGAACAACACTCGGGGCGGGGCAGCAGCGGGGGGCGGGGTGGGGAAACTGCCCGACGCATTCGCGACCGGTTCTGTTCGGGCCGGCGGGCGACACGAACGGAGGTTCGAACGGGCTGAGCGGCCGGGTGTCCGGCGCAGCCCTTCGTGCACGAGGGTCACACCGCCCGCGCGCTCCCGGCCTCGTAGGCGAGCAGCACGCGGACGGGGTTGAGCAGGGCAACGACGGAGCCGGCGCACACACACACGCGCCTCAAACCCGCCGGCGC
>CALAFV010000447.1 GCA_937891445.1 uncultured Phycisphaerales bacterium
TGGTCCCCCTGGAGGACACCAGCCCGCGCCGCCTGGAAACCGTCCGCCGCGCCTCCACCACCATCACGACGATCTCGAAGCGCTGGACCCCGATCCTCTACGACGATGGCAATGCGCCACCCCCAAAGCCCCCCTCTCCCCGGCGCGTGCCCAAGACCCCTCCCGCCGAAGCGGAGGCCCCCTCCGAGCAGCCGCCGCAATCACCGCCGGCTCCCGACAACCCACCCACCTCCCCACAACCCCTCCCCAGCCGCAACGATGCGCTGACCCCTCACCGTCACCCAAAAGGGAGCCCCGACCCCGAATCCGCCCCATCGCCCCCCACCGACGCACGCGCACGCGATCCTCGACCCCACCCGCCAGGTCGTCAACCTCCCACCCCGGCGCGCCCCGAGGCCCGCCGACATCCCCGGTGCCCGACCGGCACGAAACCCCTCTCGACCTACCATCCGCCATGAACGATTCGATCACTTTCGGCGGCGTGCAGGCGGGCCAGCAACTCCGGAACCTGATGGACGGCGGCGTCGTCGCCGCGCCCGGCGCGTTCAACGGCCTCTGCGCCCGCGCCATCGCGAAAGCAGGCTTCTCCGCGTGCTACGTCTCCGGCGCCGCGACGAGCGTCTCCGCCGGCGTCCCCGACGTCGGGCTCCTCGGCCTCGAGCACTTCTGCCGCGTCATCCGCGAGGTGGCGGATTCCTCCGGCCTCCCCGTCCTCGCCGACGCCGACACCGGCTTCGGCGAGGCGGAGATGGTCCGCCGCACCGTCATCGAGTACGCCCGCGCCGGCGCGGCGGGCCTGCACATCGAGGACCAGGTCTTCCCCAAGCGCTGCGGCCACCTCGACGGCAAGGCGCTGGTGCCGATCGACCACATGTGCGAGAAGGTCCAGTGGGCCGCCAAGGCCCGCGACGACATGTCGGGGGGGGTGCGGGGGGAGGGCGGCGGATTCATCGTCTGCGCCCGCACCGACGCCCGCGGCGTGGACGGCTTCGACGCGGCCATCGAGCGTGCGCAGCGATACGTCGCGGCAGGAGCGGACATGATCTTCCCCGAAGGCCTCACCAGCGAAGCCGAGTTCGCCGCCTTCGCCGACCGTCTGGACGCCCGCGGCCGCGGCGGCAAGGGCCCCTACCTCCTCGCCAACATGACCGAGTTCGGCAAAACCCCCATGATCCCCCTCCGCCGCTTCGGCGAAATGGGCTACTCGATCGTGATCTACCCCGTGTCGATGCTCCGCGTCGCGATGGGCGCCGTGACACGGGCGCTGGAGACCCTCAAGAACGAGGGAACGGTCGAACCCCTCCTCGGCCAGATGCAGACGCGCAAGGAACTCTACGAACTGGTGGGCTACACGCCGGGCGTGGCGTGGGAGTACCCGGTGAGGTAACCCGGTGACCACCAGATCCACGGCGGCTGGCGCAGCGAGATGGGCGCCGTCCCCGCCGAGAGCGTGTGGGGCCTGGCGAGACCCCCTTCAGCCTGCGGGCAATCCCCTTCGAGCCCGTCTGGTGGGGCCTGGCGGCCGACGCCGCCCTCTTCGGCCTCGCATGGGGCGCGGTCATCTCCGGCTACGACCTCTCCGGCCTCCCCCCGGTGCCGCATGCCCGGAGTGCGGACCGGAGCCGCACCAACCGGCCGTGCCGCCCGACCGGCCGTAAAGGACCGTCTACAGTTGCGACTCGGACCCGCATACGGACCACCCGAAGGAGTTCCCCGATGACGACCGCTACCGCGAACCCCTCCGCCGCTTCCAACGCCGCCAGCGCCTCTTTCGCCAGGGGCCTTGAGGGGGTCATCGCGGGGCAAACGACGATCTGCTCCGTCGAGCAGGGCAAACTCATCTACCGCGGCTACGACATCCACGACCTGGCCGCCAACGCGACCTTCGAGGAGGTCGCCTTCCTGCTGCTGGAGGGGAAGAAGCCCTCAACGCAGGAACTCGAGCGCTTCAAGGGCGAGATCGTCGCCGAGCGACCGCTGCCGCGGGAGGTCATCGAGTTCATCAAGTCGTCCGGGCCGATGCTCGCCTCCGGCGCCGCGGTGCCGATGGACATCCTCCGGACCTGCGTCTCGATCCTCGGCAACCTGGACAAGGAGTCGCAGGACAACTCCAAGGACGCCAACCTCCGCAAGGCCAAGCGCCTGCTGGCCAAGATCCCGACGATCATCGGCCACATGCAGAACGTCATCGACGGCCGCCCGCTGGTCGCGATGGAGACCGGCGGCGACCCGAGCCTCGGCCACGCCGCGAACCTGCTCTACCTCATGACGGGCAGCAAGCCCAGCGACGAGTTCGCCCGCGTGCTGGACGTCTCGCTGATCCTCTACGCCGAGCACGACTACAACGCCAGCACCTTCACCAGCCGCGTCATCGCCGGCACGCTCAGCGACATGCACGGCGCGGTCACCGGCGCCGTCGCCGCCCTCAAGGGCCCGCTGCACGGCGGCGCCAACGAGGCGGCGATGGAGATGCTCAAGGAGATCATGAACGACGTCGGCGAGTCGGGGATCGGCACGCAGGCCGTCGAGCAGTGGATGCAGAAGGCCTTCGACAGCAAGCGGAAACTGATGGGCTTCGGCCACCGCGTCTACAAGAACGGCGACCACCGGGCCCCGATCCTTCACAAACTGGGCCGCAAACTCGCGGAGAAGGACACGACCAACCCCGGCGGCCACGCGGCCCTGAAGTGGTTCGAACTGGGCGAGCAGGTCCAGAAGATCATGCTCGAGAAGAAGAACATCCACCCCAACGTGGACTTCCCCTGCGGCCTGACGTACTTCACGATGGGCATCCCCGTCCCCCAGTACACGCCCATCTTCGTGGCCAGCCGCGTCAGCGGCTGGTGCGCCCACATCATGGAGCAGCACGCCGACAACCGCCTCATCCGGCCGCTGTCGATGTACGTCGGCCCGGCCGAGCGGAAGTGGAACGGGTGAGCGTGCGACCGTGACGGCGGAGGCGGCCCCATCGCGACCTGCGCAGATCGGGCCTGCCGGGCCTGCGGGAGCCGCACCCGCGGCATCGCTCGCGGAGACCGTCGAGCGAGACGTGCCGGCGATCATGCGCCAGACCGGGTGCCCGGGACTGGTCGTCCGCGTGGAGCGCCGGGGGCAGGTGGTGCTGGAACGGGCGTGGGGCTGGGCGGATGTCCCCCGCCGAAGGCCGATGGATCCCGGGGCGGTCTTCCGGGTCGGATCGATCTCGAAGATCGCAACCGCGATGGCCGTCGTCCGGCTCGGCGAACTCGGGCTCATCGGCCTCGACGACCCCGTCGAGCGGCACCTGCGCTCGTGGCGGTTCACGCCCGAGAGCGCGGCGGGCTTCGACACCCGCAACGTCACGATCCGGCGGGTCCTCAGCCACACCGCGGGGCTCAACAGCGGATGGGCCGTGTTTGTGCCCGAAAGAACGCCCCTGCCCGGCGCGGCGGCCGTCCTGGCGGGTCGCGTGGACGGACACCCAAAACTGATGCTCGAGTCCGAGCCGGGAACCGCCGTGCGGTACACCGGGATGGGGTACACGCTCATGCAGTGCCTCGTCGAGGACGTCACGGGTCTGCCGTTCGTGGCGGCCATGGGGCAACTCGTGCTCGGCCCCCTGGGGCTGAAATGGACGGGGTACGACGTGACCAGGGCGATGCGGAAGCGGATGCCCACCGGCCACGACGCCCACGGCGCCCCCCTGCCGCTGACGACAACGGCAAACCTGGCGAGTTCGCGGCTGCTCTCCAGCGCCGCGGACCTGGCACGGCTTTGGGGTTCGGTCCTTCCCGGCTCGCGCGGGGTGCTGTCGCCGGCGGGGGCCGAGGCGATGCGCACGGTGCAGACGGCGGGCCTCGACGGGCAACCGTGGGGGCTGGGGTTCTACCTCTGGCACCCGGAGGGCGAGGTGATCTTCGCCCACGGCGGCTGGCTGACCGGCTGGTACTCGCAGGCCGAGGGCTTCACCAACCGCGGCATGGTGGCCGTCGTCCTGAGCAACGGCGAGGGCGGCAAGCCGTGCGTGAAGCAGGTGTCGGAGATGCTGCGGGAACTGATCCTCGCCATGCCGGCGGACCACGCGGCGGGCTGACGTTCGGCACGCAACGTACCCGCGGCGGGGCTCAGGATGCGCGGGATGTCACGATCTGGTTCGCGGCGGCCCAGGCGGCGACGTCCCGCTTCATCAGGGCGGTGGCCATGAGGTCGGGGAACTTGTCGGGGGTGCAGGCGAAGGCGGGGGAGCCCAGCGCGGCGAGGGCCGCCGCGTTGGCGTGGTCGAAGCACGGGGAGCCCTCGTCGCTGAGGGCCAGCAGCGTGATGAGTTGGACGCCGCTGGAGATAATGGATGCCACACGTTTGTGCATCTCGGTCTGGTCGCCGCCTTCGATCAGGTCGCTGATGAGGATCATGATCGTGTCGGTCGGGCGGCGGACCAGGGTCTGGCAGTAGGTCAGGGCCCGGTTGATGTCGGTGCCGCCGCCGAGTTGGATGCCGAAGAGGACGTCCACCGGGTCGGCGAGTTTGTCGGTGAGGTCCACGACGCTGGTGTCGAAGACGACCAGGCGCGTCGAGAGGGTGGGCATGGAGGCGAGGACCGCGCCGAAGATGCTGCTGTAGACGACCGAGTTGGCCATCGAGCCGCTCTGGTCGATGCAGAGGATGACGTCGCGCATGCTCGCGCGCTTGCGGCCGAAGCCGATGCGGGTCTCGGGGATGATCGTGTTGTAGTCCTTCTGGTAGTGGCGGAGGTTGGCGCGGATCGTGCGGTGCCAGTCGATCTCGGCGTGGCGGGGTCGGCGGTTGCGGACGCCGCGGGCCAGGGCGCCGCTGACGGCCTGGCGCATCGGGGCGGCAAGGCGCTTCATGAGGTCGTCCACGACCTTGCGGACGACCTGGCGGGCCGTGTCCCTGGTGCGGGCCGGGATGACGCCGCTGAGGGACATGAGGCTGGAGACCAGGTTCACGTCGGGCTCGACGGACTGGAGCAGTTCGGGCTCCAGGAGCATGCGCTGGAGGTTGAGGCGCTCCAGGGCGTCCTTCTGCATGACCTGGACGACGGAGGCGGGGAAGTAGGCGCGGATGTCGCCGAGCCAGCGGGCGACGCTGGGGCTGGAAGCGCCCAGGCCACCGCGGCGTTTGCCGTCGGGCGCGGCGTCGTAGAGGGCGGCCATGGCGGCGTCGATGGCCTTGTCGCGGTCGGAGAGCGAGATGCCGATGCCGTCGGCTTCGTCGGAGCCGAGGATCAGTCGCCAGCGGCGGAGGCGTTCATCGGACATGGGAAGTTCTCGGGAAGGGGGAAACGGGAAACAGAGAAGAGGAGAGGGGGAGAGCGGTCAATGCGTTCGGAGCGTGGAACATTGGGGGCTTCCGGGCGGGCCGAGGATGAGGTCGAGGGTGGGGAGGACGAGTTCGGCGCGGGTGAGGTCGATGTCGGTTGATTCGGCCGCTGGCGTGCCGGTGGCGGCTGGGGAGGGGGGGACGCCGGTGGTTCGCTTGACGAGTTCGCCCATCTGGCGGCGTTCGGGGCGTTCGAAGGTGGAGAAGGCGCGGCGGAGGAGGGGGACGGTCTCGTCGAACTGCTCGGGTTTGAGGGAGGTGACCCAGGCGTCGAGGATGTCCCACAGCGGGCGGTCGTGGAGGAGGATCAGGCCGCTGCCGGCGAGGAAGCCCTCGAGCCAGGCGGCGGCGTGGGCGGGGGCGACGGCTCGGGACAGGGCCAGGGACATGCGCGTGGCGGCCTCGTCGCGCGTGGCGGCGCCGGTGTCGAGGAGGATGCGCCAAGCGCGGCCGCGGAGGCGGGCGTGCGTGGTGTCGGCTTCGGCGGCGCGGCGGAGGGACTCGCGCCAGGGGTCGGTCAGGTCGGGGCGGGCGAGCGTGGCGAGGGCGTCCTCGACGGCGTTGAGCCGCGCGAGCATCTCCGCCGCGGCGTCGTCGCTCAGGTTGACGCAGGCGGGCGGGAGACCGACACAGATCCGTGCTGTCAAGCCGCTGAGAACGGCGTCCACCATCGCGGCGTCGGTCTTGCGGACGTTGCCGTAGCGGGAGACGCGGGCCAGCGCGGGGAGGGCGTCCATGAGGACGCCGACGTCGGAGGCGACGGCGGCGACGGAAGCGATGCGGGCGGTGAGGTGGTCGGCGGCGTCGGGGAGTTGGGCGAGCAGGACATGGTCGAGTTGCGCCGTCAGGGCGGCCAGGGACGGGGCCGTGTCGGCCTTGTGACGGGCGAAGGCGGTGGCGGCCTCCTCGACGGTGTTGCCCCAGGCGCCGGCCTCGACGATGTTGATCGCGAACTCGGGGCGCCACTGGAGCCGCCAGTACTCGTGGAAGGTGCCGGCCTTGCGGCCCATCCCGACATTGTCGGGCCTGCCCCACTCGATATTGAGGATGCTGAGGCGGTGGAGGAGGTGGGAGCGGGCGAGGTCGGTGGCGTTGCGGAGGTCGAGGTCGAGGGGCTTGTCCTCGGCGGAGGGCTTGAGGCGGAGTGAAGTCTGGAGACGCTCGATGTCTCGCTGGAGCGGGACGGCGGGGGCGGAGGCGGGGACCTGGCCGAGGACCTCGCCGACGATGAGTTTGTCGTGGATGAGGCGCAGCGGCAGAGGGTTGCCGAAGGTGAAGACGGCCTCGGTGGACTCGTTGAGTTCGTCGAGGCCGGGGAGGGTTCGGCCGCGGATGGTGGCGAGGGTCTCGGCGAGGCGGACGGACTCGATGATGTGGGCGGAGGAGGCGTCGAGGTCCTTCTCGCGGAGGAGGCGGGCGACACGGGTCATCCAGCGCTCGATGATGTGGCCGCGGTCGGCGCAGGTCCAGAGGTGCTCGTACCAGCCGGGGGACTGGACGCCCGCGCCGTAGCCGCCGGCGGCGCAGAGGCGGGAGTGGGTCCAGGGGATCCAGGTGGATCTGGTCTTGACCTTGGGGAGACCTGAGAGGAGGTCGTTGTCCTTCGCAGCGAGGGCTTTGTCGGCGACGTCGGACAGAGCCGGGGTGTGCCAGGCGCCGCAGACGACGGCGATGCGCCCATAGCCCTCCTTGATGGCGGCGCGGATGGCGCGGCGCATGTGGGCCTCGCGGAGTTCCTCTTCGCGGGCCTCGTCGGAGTCGGGGGGCTTGGGGAACTCGGCGCGGAGGGCGGCCATGGCTTCGTGAACGGCGGCGAACATGGCCGTTGCCCCCCCCTCCCCCGCGCCTTCCCCACTGCTGGCCCCCGTCGATGCGCGGCGGGACTCGACCATGCGGTCCCACCAGCGCTCGCCGTCGGCGTCGCCGGCGGCCATGGCGAGGTAGTGGAGCGGGTCGCGGCGGAGGTCCGCGGCGGGGGGAGGGGCGTCGGTGTGGCCGTTGGCGGAGGGGTCGGCGGCGTCGGGCTCGGGATCCGCAGCGTCGGGCGTCTCACCCTCAGGCTCTGGCTCGGGCTCATCCTCGTGGAAGATGGCGAAGCGGTTGGAGACGGGAAGGTCGATGAAGCGCAGATCGGCCTTGGCCTTCAGCGCATAGCCAATCGCGGTCCACTCGGGGGAGAAGACGGCGAAGGGGTAGAACACGGCTCGCTTGGGGCGGTCGGGGTCGTAGATGAGCAGGGCGACGGGCGGACGCATCGCCTTGTCGGCAGCGAGGGGGAGGATGTCGGCAGCGTCGGGGGGGCCTTCGATGAGGACGGCGTCGGGTTTGAGGGCGGTGAGGGCGGCGGCGAGGGAACGGGCCGAACCAGGACCGTGGTGACGAACGCCGAAAAGGTGAACGCGGGGCTCAGGCACGGGAGGCGGCCTCCAGTTTGCGAGGACTCCTCCGCCCCTGCGGGGCGGCAGTTGCCTCTACCTCCTCTCCACGGGCTCCGCTCGCCCGCCTGCGGCGGGCTGTGCTCCGCCCGTGGCTCCATTCCGGCGCCCCGTTGGGGCGGGAAAGAGGGCAGGGTTACAGCAGTTCGCGGCTGGCGCGGTAGAGGTCTTTCCAGCCGTCGCGCTCCTTGACCACGGTTTCGAGGTATTCCTGCCAGACGATGCGGTCCTGGACGGGGTCTTTCACGACGGCGCCGACGATGCCGGAGGCGACGTCGGCGGCGCGGAGGTTGCCGTCGCCGAAGTGGGCGGCCAGCGCCAAGCCGTTGGTGATGACGGAGATCGCCTCGGCGGTGCTGAGGGTGCCGCTGGGGGACTTGAGTTTGGTCTTGCCGTCGGTGGTCTTGCCGTCGCGGAGTTCGCGGAAGATGGTGACGACGCGGCGGATCTCCTGGAGGGCCGGGGGTTCGGCGGGGATCTCCAGGGCGCGGCCGGCGCTCTCGACGCGGCGGCGGACGATCTCGACTTCCTCCTCCTCGGTCGCGGGGACGGGGAGGACGACGGTGTTGAAGCGGCGTTTGAGGGCGCTGGAGAGGTCGTTGACGCCGCGGTCGCGGTCGTTGGCGGTGGCGATGAGGTTGAAGCCCTTGGCGGCGCGGACCTCGTCGCGGAGTTCGGGGATGGGGAGCGTCTTCTCGGAGAGGATGGTGATGAGGGTGTCCTGCACGTCGGCGGCGATGCGGGTGAGTTCCTCGACGCGGGCGATCTTGCCGTCCTCCATGGCCCGCATGACGGGGCTGGGGACCAGGGCGTCGCGCGAGGGGCCGCGGGCGAGGAGTTGGGCGTAGTTCCAGCCGTAGCGGATCGCCTCCTCGGCGGTGCCGGCGGTGCCCTGGACCAGGAGGGAGGAGTCGCCGCTGATGGCCGCGGCGAGGTGCTCGGAGACCCAGGTCTTGGCGGTGCCGGGGACGCCGAGCAGGAGCAGGGCGCGGTCCGTGGCGAGGGTGGCGACGGCGATCTCCATGAGGCGGCGCGAGCCGATGTACTTGGGTTGGACCTCAAAACCGTTGTCCAGTTTGCCGCCGACGAGGTAGGTGACGACGGCCCAGGGGGAGAGTTTCCAGTTCGGCGGGCGGGGGCGGTCGTCAACGGCGGCCAGCGCGGCGAGTTCCTCGGCGAAGAGGGTCTCGGCGGGGGCGCGGAGGACGGCGGCGGCGGGCTGGCCGTTTGGGGATGCCGCGGGGGCGGGCTTGGCGGCGGAGGGCTTGGCCTTGCTCATGCGTTGAACTCCCGGTGCATTTGGGCACGGAACTCGAGGCGGAGGAACTGGTTGTGCGAGGCGAGTTCGTCCATCTTGCCGGCCTTCTCGAAGTGCGCGGCCAGGTCGGGGACCGTCGTGTGATGGAAACAACCGATGCACAGTTTCAGGTCAACGGGGGGTTTATCAGAAGATGCGAAGTAGCGGAGGATGGCACGCGAGAACTCGGGGGACCACTCGTGGTCCATCTGGAGGATGAGGGCGCCGACGCGGGGCTGCTGCTTGTGGGGCAGCAGGCCGAGGACGAATCGCTCGCGGCGCGGGGGGTCGAGGGTTGCGAGCAGGGCGTTCGCGTGGGCGCTGTGCAGTACCTTGCTCCTCGGGTTGTCCATCCACCACGCCAGGAGCGTCTCGGCCCAGTCCTGGTCGGCGAACGTGGCTGCGGCGGCGGCCCACGCGGTCATCAGCAGGGTGCGCCAGTCGCTGTCGTCGGCCGCGGCGAGGAGGGTGGCGGGCTCGGCCTTCCAGGCGCTCGACCACGTTGACGGGGGCGTCATGCTGAGGATCTGCTGGACCCACCACTGGCGCTCGCCCGTCCCCTGGGGCGGCTTTTCCTCGATGCCGTCGCGGGCCCAGGACTTGTCGAAGGCGGAGGGGAGGGTCGCGGTGATGCGGCCGGGGGCGGACTTCTTGCGCGGGGGCTCGTAGTTCAGCAGCGGCGTGACGCGCTGGAGCATCCGCGCGGCGAAGCGCGACTCGGGGAGATATTGGAGCAGGGTGGCCGCGCCGGCGCGGACGGGCTTGCGCTTGTCGTCGAGGCAGGATTCGAGGAAGGGCTCGTCGGCCATGGAGAGGCCGTGGGTGAACTCCGTGAGGAAGTTGGCCCGGTCGTCGGTCGGGTCGGTGGCCCAGGTGGATTGCACGAGAGTGAGGGCCCGCGCGGGGTCGCGGCGGCGGAGGTCGCGGAGGAGGAGGAGGCGCTGCTGGAGCGTGCCGGTCTGCCAGAGTTCTTCGGGATTTGAGGTCTCCGCCAGGTTCGCGAAGGACCAGTCGGGGTTCATCGCCGCGAGCCAGCGGCCGCGGGGGCCGATGGCGGCCATGATCGGCTCGCGGAGGGCGGCGTGCTGGCGGGCGACGTCGAGGAGGTCGGGGATGGCGTCGAAGAGGACGGGGAAGTTGCGGGCGCGGGCGAAGGAGACGTCGCGCTGCACCGAGCCGCGTCGCTCTGGCGCGACAAGGCGGCGTGGCGGCGGACGCAGGAGAACGCGATGCGCACCGACGTCTCCTGGGGCAAGGCGGCGGCCGAATATGCCGCTCTCTATCGCCAGGCCGTCGCCGAACGGGCCGTGAGCGGCTGATGCGGCTCTCGGCGGGCCGCCCCGAACCGCTCGGCGCCTCGCTCGACGATGACGGCGCCAATTTCGCGGTCTTCTCCGCCAATGCCGAGGCAATCGAGCTCTGTCTCTTCGACGAGGCGGGCGAGGAGACGCGGATTCTGCTTCCGGCGCGGACCGGCGACGTCTTCCACGGCCATGCGGCCGGCCTTCGCACGGGAATCCGCTACGGGCTCCGGGCGCATGGGCCCTGGGAGCCCGGGAGCGGGCATCGCTTCAACCCGGCGAAGCTGCTCGTCGACCCGTTCGCGCCGCTGATCGACCGGCCGTTCCGGCTCGATCCCGCGCTGTTCGATGCGCGCCGGAGCGGCGCGGCGGAGGACACGACCGACAGCGCGGCGCTCGTGCCGAAGGCGGTGGTGATGGCGGAGGAGCCGCCGGTCGCCCGGCTCATGCCCGCCATCCCCTGGGACCGGCAGGTGCTCTACGAGCTCCATGTCCGCGGCTTTACGAGGCGCCATCCCGGCGTGCGGGAAGCGCTCCGCGGCACCTTCGCCGGGCTCGCC